>JAKACE010000361.1 GCA_021821705.1 Actinomycetes bacterium
CGCTGGAGCATTCGGCACCGGTGCGGAGGGTCTTTAGGTCAACTGACCGCGGAACGCGGAGATCGTGACAGTGCGTTCGGCTCGGCGCGCCCGGCGACCACCGGGGGTGATGCCCGGGGCCCTGCGCGCCCCTCGCACGCGCGGTCCGTGGTGCCGGGCCAGGCCGGTCCGATTGGGACGAGCGCGCAACCGGCGAAGGCAGGGCCGTCGGGCAAGGCGCCCCAGCCCGGCCGGCGGCTCGGTGCCACCATTGACCTCGGGGTAGAGCGAAGGCTCACCTCGGGGTAGCGCCAAGGCAGTCCAAGCCCGTCGCCGGGCCGATTTGGCCGGCCGCTCCGAGCATGCCGGGTAAAGTGGCGACGTGCGTTGAGCAACGGTCCCGTGCCCGCCCTGCGGGGTACCCGTTTTCAGACAAGGAGCACCGTTGCCCTCACGCCCAGGCGCCCGCCAAGCGCCCTCTTCCGCCACCCTCACCGCTGCACACCTGCGTCGCGAACGTGACGACCGAGTCGTCCTGGACGACGTGTCCCTGGTCCTGGCCCCTGGGGACCGCCTCGGCATCGTGGGCCCCAACGGGGTCGGCAAGACGACCCTGCTCAAGGTCCTGGCCGGTACCGATCAGGCGGACGCTGGCAAGGTGACCCTCTCTCCGCCGTCGGCAACCGTCGGCTACCTGGCCCAGGACCGCGAGCGGCCGGCCGGGGAAACGGTCGGGGCCTACCTTCGTCGTGTCTCCGGTCTTAGCGCCGCCGAGGCCGCCTTCGAGCGCGCCACCGAGCGCCTGGCCGCCGGCGACATGAGCCCGGAGGTCCAGGAAGCGTACTCCTCGGCCCTGGACCACCTCAGCGCCCTCGAGCCCGAGAGCTTCTCCGAGCGCGCCACGCGGGTGCTCGAAGACCTGGGTGGGGTGCCCTCCATGTTGGGAGCCGAGCTGTCCCACCTCTCGGGGGGGGAGCTCGGACGCGCCCACCTTGTGGCCATGGTGCTGTCACGCTTCGACGTCGCACTGCTCGACGAGCCGACCAACGACCTCGACTTCGTCGGGTTGGAGCGCCTGGAACAACTGGTGGGGTCCATGCAGGGGGCGGTGGCGATCGTCTCCCACGATCGCGAGTTCCTGGCCCGAACGGTCACATCTGTCCTGGAGATGGACCTGCACAGCCGCCGTGCCACCCGGTTCGACGGGGGTTGGGAGGCATACCTTTACGAGCGGGAGATGGCGGCCCGCCACCGTTCCGAGGCCTTCGACAAGTACCGCCAGGCCCGAAGTGAGCTCAACCAACGGGCCCAGCGCGAGCGCCAGTGGGCCACCGCCGGGGTGTCGCGGGAGAAGAAGAAGCCCCGGGACAACGACAAGGCGCAGCGCGACTTCCGCCTCAACCGCACCGAACAGCTGGCTTCGAAGGCCAGGCAGACCGAGAAGGCACTGGCCCGCCTGGATGAGGTGGACAAGCCATGGGAGGACTGGGAGCTGCACTACGTCCTGCAGTCGGCGCCACGCGCCGGAGACGTGGTAGCAGCCCTCGAGGGTGCCGTGGTCCGCAAGGGCGCCTTCGCCCTCGGGCCGGTCGACCTGGTGGTCGAGTGGGGTGCCCGTATGGCGGTCACGGGTCGCAACGGCAGCGGGAAGACGACCCTGGTGCAGGCAATGCTGGGGCGTGAGCCACTGGCCTCCGGCAGTCAGCGGCTGGGACCGAGCGTGAAGGTTGGAGAGCTGGGCCAGGACCGTGCCGGCCTGGTGGACGTCGGCACCGGTGAGCGGACCGGGGCCCGAGCTCAACTGCTGGCCGCCTTCGTGGCGACGACAGGGCTCGAGGTCGCTGAAGCGCGCTCCTTGCTTGCCAAGTTCAACCTGGGTGCCGAGCACGTCTGGCGCCAGCTGGGCTCCTTGTCGCCTGGCGAGCGGACCCGTGCCCAGCTGGCCTGTTACCAGGCAGTCGGAGTCAACTTCCTGGTCCTGGACGAGCCCACCAACCATCTCGACATGCCGGCCATCGAGCAGCTCGAGGCGGCTCTCGCCACCTACGACGGGACGCTGCTGGTGGTGTCCCACGACAGGCGGCTCCTGGCGAACCTGGAGCTCGACCAGCGAGCCGAGGTGGTCAACGGCCTGGTCAGGGTGAGCCCTGCCTGAGACGGCTCAGCAGAAGGGGTCGACAACGCGGGCGGTGGCGCGGCGCCCCGGGCGCTTCACCACCTCGACGGCGTTGGGTAGCTGGTCCTTGATGTCAGTGGAGTGGGTCACGACCAGCACCTGGCGGAAGCGGCCCCGCAGCCGCTCCAGGGCCATGAGCATCCTGGCCTTGCGCTCTTCGTCGAGGGGCCCGAACACCTCGTCCAGGACCAGCAGGCCGACGGTGCCGCCGGACTGGAAGCGGACGTGTTCGCTGATGGCGACCCGCAGCGCCAGGTTGGCCAGGTCGACCTCGGACCCGGAGAACCGCTCGAGGTCGTAGGCCAACCCCGCGTCCGAGATCTTGAGGCCGTAGGTCTCCGTGTCCACTTCCAAACGGTCGTACTCGTTGTCTGTGAGCTCTGCGAACAGCTCGGCGGCCTGCACCGCCAGGCGGGGCCCGACGGAGGCGACGACACTGTTGCGGAAGCCGTTGAGCAGCTCGGCTGTCCGGCCCAGGTGGACGGTGGCCGACTCCAGCTCGCCCAGCTGGGCGTGCTGCGCCTGGGCCTCCGCCAACCTCTGGGCCTGGGCCTCGTCGCGTGCAGCGGCCCGTGCCGCTTCCATCCGGGCCGCCCGGGCGGCGGCGTCGGTTGCTTCGGCGGCCCGACCGGCCTCCTCGGCCCTGGCGGCGGCCGCTGCCAGGGCGGCGGGCTCATAACCGAGCGCCTTGACCTTGGCCCGCAAGGAACCGGTCACCGAGCCGGCGGCAGCGGCCCGGTCCCGGGCCTGCTGGAGCGCCTTCTCCGCCTGCGGACGCCGCTCGAGGCGGCCCTGAAGGCGGCTGGCCTCGTCCCGCGCCCGGCGGGCGGCCGCATGGGAGGCCCTGACCTCCTCCATGGCCGCAGTCAAGTTGCCAAGGCCCGGACGTCGGCCCTGCCAGCGCGCCGGCAGGCTTGGCTCCGCCTCGAGGGCGTCGGCGAGGGCCGCGTCCAGGCGGTCCCGGACAACCGAGCGCCGGGACTGCGCCTGTTCCCATGCCGAGCGCGTCCGGCGCGCCTCGTCGACCGTGCGGGACACGACGTCCAGGGCCACCAGTGCCTCCCGGGCCGCGGTCGCCTCCCGTGCCTCCTGCTCGGCGGCCTGCCGTGAGCGCCTCCCGGCGTCCTCCAGCTCCTGGGCCCGATGGGCCTGGACGCGCCCGAAGGCGTCCCCCAGGGCCTGCCCACACAGCGGGCAGTCGGCGCCCGGGGACAGATCTGCCGAACGTTCGAGGGCCTGGAGCGCCCGCTGGTGTTCGGCGACGGCCGACTTGTGCAACGCTTGGGCCGCCGCGAGCGCATCGCGCGCTGCGACAGCTGTTGCCTCG
>JAKACE010000362.1 GCA_021821705.1 Actinomycetes bacterium
GGGCCCTTGCCAGTCGCCGAAAGATCGCTCTCCTTACGTTTGGTCGCTCATATCAATGACCTGCGTCAAACCTGATCGCGCAGGTTGGGCAAGCCGGGCGTCGCTGCGTGGCCCAGCCGAACCAGCGCTCCGCAAGCCCGAGCCGACGGTGCGAGCACCAAAGGACGAAGGTGGCGAGACGGGTTCTTTTTTCTGCCTTTTCGGGCTGCTCCTGTCGGAGTGCCGCCAAAGTGAGCGCGGGCACGCCGGCGGTGAGCGGCTGGAGGGTGCGCGGCGCGCCTGTCCGGCGAGGGTTTACGATGCTGGCGGTGTCCTTCGCAAACCACGGCTCCCGGAGCGCGGCCGGATCGCTCTTCCACAGCTCTGTGGCGCGAAGTGGACTTATCGGACTAAATATCCATAATTGGTCTAACCTGTCGGTGTGCAGCCAGGGCTGGTCGGTGCCCGCCACCGGTGATGGCGTCACCAAGAGGCCGGGGAAACCACGGGCCAGCGTGATAGTAAGGGCGCGCAACATGGCGCCGACTATCGAAGCCACGTTACGCAGCCTGCGAGAGCAGACAGTCGAAGCCGAGCTCGTCCTCGTCGACTCCGGCTCGACTGACAGCACTCTCGAGATCTCTCGTGCATATTGCGACAAGATCCTGTCGATTGCACCTGTCGACTTCACTTACGGCCGGGCACTCAACATGGGGGCGGCAGAGGCCTCGGGCGAGATCTGCTTCGCGCTCTCAGCCCATCGGGTCGCTCCGGGGCCCCACTGGTTGCAGAGCGCACTCGAGGCGTACGAGGATGAGCGCGTGGCGGCCACCGCCGGCGAGACGCACGGCCCCGATGGCAGCCTCCTGGCAGGTCCGACCCCATTTTGCCTGCCGATGCCTGCGCTGGCAGCCAACCTCGACTGGGGCCTGTCCAATACGGCGTCGTCGTGGCGGCGCAGCGTATGGGAGCGGGAACCTTTCAATGAAGGCCTGGACGCCTGTGAGGACAAGGAATGGATGTGGCGCGTGCTGGCAGCGGGCCGGAGCATCGTCGCCGACCCGCGCCTGCACGTACTGGGCGACCATCGCAGGCGGGCCGGCTGGGCCTCCCTCTACCGGCGGGTGTACCTGGAGCGGCGGACGCTGGCCGAACTGGTCGACATAACCCCGCTCAGTGGGCGGAGGCTGGCGGAGTACTGGCTGACCGAGTTCCCCTATGCCAGCGCCTGGCCGCGCTGGACACGGGTTGTCAGTCCTTACCGTGCGGCCGAGCTCATGGGTCGGTTCATGGGGGAACGGGCCGGGGCCCGCCGCCGGGGCCCGGGGGCATTGCCCGTCGACTTCTTCTCGCGAGAACCGACCTGGGCAGCTTGACCGGTGCCGGGCACTCCGGCCTCCGAGCTGGCTAGGTGCCGCCGGCATAGGGCGACAGCCAGCCGGCCGCCTCGATGTCCCAACCCTGCGGGAGGCCGTCGCGGCGCTGCAGGCTGCTCAGGCGGTTACGTACGAGTCCGGGTGCCGCCAGGGAGGCGGCGGCGTAGGCGAGCTGGCCGGGCTGGCGCCCGAGCAGGGCGGCCCTCACGTAGTTTGCGGCAGCGCGGCGGTGGTAGCCGGCACGGATGTTGCGCCAGGCCGCCTCACGCTGCCAGCGGGCGGCGTAGGCCTCGGATGGGGGCTCCCGGCCCGGGTAGTGGCGGGACCTCACGGTGGCGGCGTCGCGCAGGAAAGACTGGTCGTCCGTCGACATCTGGCCGTCCCAAATGCGGTAGGCAGCCAAAGGGGCGTCGACGTAGGCCAGCGGCGCCAGGCGCGACAGCTTGAGCCAAAGGTCCCAGTCGTCACAGGTGGCCAGGCTCGTGTCGTAGCCACCCGCCTCGCGCAGCAGGGCCAGGGAGGCGAGGACCGTGCTGTTACCGGCGGGCACGGCGTTGTCTGTGAAGAACATGTCGCTCAACTGCTCGACACCTAAGAGGTGGTCGGCGCCCGGTGGGCCGGGCGCGGCCATGCGCAGGGCGTGCAGCACCGTCAGGTCGCCGTCGACGTTGACGCAGGCAGTCGTCGACCAGCCCGACCCCGGGAAGGCGTCCAGGGCAGCCAGCTGGCGGGCCAGTTTGGACGGTGCCCACAGGTCGTCACAGTCCAGGAACGCCACCCACTGCTCGTCGCAGCCACATGCCAACCCGCGGTTGCGTGCGGCTGCGCCCCCGGCGGCCACGGGGTTGACCAGTACCTCTACGCGCTCGTCGCGCAGCGCCCGCACGGCCTCGGCCGTGCCGTCGGTGGAGGCATCGTCGACGACCAGGCAGCGCAGGCTGGGGCCCCGCTGGGCAAGTACCGAGCGGACCGCCTGCAGGGTCATCTCCCGGCGGTTGCGGGCGGGCACGACCACCAGGACGCTCCGGGCCCGGGCGGAGGCAGGCGCCCGACCGGGCGCCGGCTCCGGGCCACCAGCCCGCTCAGGGGGGGTGGCCCGCTCAGGGGGGGTGACCCGCTCGCCGGGCGCCGGCTCAGCGTTGGCCGCCATTGCCGGCTCAGCGTTGGCCGCCATTGCCGGCTCAGCGTTGGCCGCCATTGCCGGCGGCGGCGACTCGGCGAGCACGGGCGAATGCTACCTGCGCTCGACGGTGCTGGCATTGCCGCGACGCCATGGGGCCACCTAGGAGTGGAATTATGCTCCCAGTGGCAATGGCGCCGGCCACCGGTCCCCAATCCCCCCCGGGCTTGCAGGCGGGGCCCGGGCGCGCCCGCCTGTGGGCAGGCCCGGCGGACCGCCGCCTCTTCTGCCGCTGGTACCTGCCGGCAAGCGGCCTGGCCACCGCCGGCGTGCTGCTGCTCTCACCGCTCGGCTTCGAAGCACAGGCCGTAGGCCCGGCCTACCGGGAGCTGGCGCGGCGCCTGGCCGACAAGGGCCTTGGGGTCCTGCACCTGGACCTGTACGGGACCGGTAACTCGGCCTGGCCGGCCGGAAGCGAGGAGGGTGGGCCGGAGTGGCCGGTACGTCACCGCACAACCGGTCATGGAGGGGGGAGCTGTTGCGGCGGCGGCCGTGAGGGGGGCCACGGCCGTGAGGGGGGCTACGACGGTGAGGGGGGCTACGACGGCCATCGGACAGGGGCACTCGAGGGCTGGCAGGAGTCGGTGGAGGCCGGGGTACGGCTGATGCGGCAGGCCGGGGCGACCACGGTATCGGTGGTGGCTATGCGCCTGGCGGCCACAGTGACGGCGTCGGTGGCATTCCGGTGCGAGCTCGAGAGCCTGGTGTTGTGGGATCCGTGCGAGAGCGGCCGCGCTTTCCTGCGCGAGCAGCAGCTCATGACCGCCATATACGCCGACGACAACGATGCCCGCAGTTCGCTGTCCGCCGACCTACCTGCGGGCACCGAGATCCTGGGCGGCTACTTCAGCCCTGCCGAGGCGGCCGCGATATCGGCTCTGGAGCTGGCCAAGGCCCCGGGACCGCTGGCCGGTGCCTGCCTCGTGCTGGGTCGCCC
>JAKACE010000363.1 GCA_021821705.1 Actinomycetes bacterium
CGAACGGGCGCTGCACTTCATCCTCGAGCTTTGAGCCCATCAGCGCCGAGCCGGACCGCCGACCCCGCCCCGCCCCGCAAGCCCGAGTCTGCGCTCCAGACGTGTAGATATGCCGGTGATCCACCACTCGTTCCACGTAGTCGTAGAGGCTGTCGTGGAGGACGAAGAGGAGGACCACCATGGAGCGAGCGGCGGCGAAAGCCGCTCCCCTCGACCGCCTGGTAGTGGAGGTGCTGGCCCGCACCGGGCTGCGGGTGGGGGAGCTGTGCGCCCTGGAAGCCAACGCCGTGGTCCGCATCGGGGCCACCCACTGGCTGAAGGTGCCGATAGGCAAGCTCCACAACGACCGCTACTTGCCCCTGCACCCCGTCGTGGTCGAGCTGCTCGAAGCCTGGCGCTCCGTAGAGGCCAACCAGGACAAGGACCTCCTGATCACTGACCACGGCCGCCCCCTCGACCGTCATCGGGTGGGGCGCATCGTCAAGCGCATTGGCCAAACCGCCGGCGTCGCCCATGTCCACCCGCACCGTTTGAGGCACACCCTGGCGACCCAGGCCGTCAACCGGGGCATGAGCCTAGAGGCGATCGCCGCCCTCCTCGGCCACAAGTCGCTCCGCATGACCCTCGTCTACGCCCGCATCGCCGACCGCAAAGTTGCGGACGAGTACTTCAGGGTGACCGAACAGGTCGAGTCGCTCTACTCTGCCCAGCCGCCGGTGCTCCCGGCGTCAGCCGAGGGCGAGCGCATGCGCCGGCTGCGCCTGGAGATGCAGCGACGCCTGCTCGCCAACGGCTACTGCAACCGTCCGGTCGAGCTCGACTGTGCCTTCGAGACGGTGTGCGAGACTTGCGTGCACTTCGGCACCGGGGCCGAGTTCGTGCCGGTCCTCATGCGCCAGAGGGACCACGCCGCCGAACGGGGACCAACGTCGCCTTGTCAGCGTCTTCAACGGGCTGCTGGACAGGGTCGACCGAGATGTCAAGGCCTCGCCGGGATATGCCGGTGATGACCCTGACTTGACCGGATCACCGGCATAAGTGCCGATCGGTGCGGCTTTCCGAACGAAACCTGGCGGATTACGCGCCCCGCATTCTGTACGCGATTAGGTGGACCAGAAACAGCAATCCGCCTCAAGGCGGCCCTTCACGAACCCGGACGGCGGTTCACGGGTGTGCGTCGCGCTGAGCCAGGAGGGCAGCCAGCTCCCGATCGGGGCTGACATGGCGCTTGTAGAGCGGGCCGCAGGGCGTCCCCGCCAGGCGCAGCGACAGTTCCGCCAGGTCCACGTCCGGTCGCTCAGCGGCGTACGCCCCGGCAAGGAACGCAAACTCGTTCATGACGCCGACGGCGCTCCGGTTGGTGGTCCTGGCCACCCGCCACTCGGCCATCTCCTGCACCTCGGCGCTGACGAAGCCGGGGCTTGCCCCGTGGGCCGCCAGCAGCGCCGCAAGCGCCGGCGCCAAGCGCTGTCCAACTGTGACGGAAGGTGCAAGGGGGACCAGCACGGGCAGCAGGGTGGCCTCGTTCACGAACAGGGCCACTCGGGGACGCCAGAAGAGCGCGGTCGCGTACCAGTCCCCAAGCGCCGTGGTCGAGCGCTCCCCGTCCTGCAACTGCGCGCGCCAATGGTCGCGCAGCTTCTTCGTGGCGTGGACGACGAGCACGCCTAGCCGTGCGCCCGCAGGCGCGAGCACAGTTCAGCTAGCGCAATGCCCCGCTGGTCGGCCACGGCCCTGGCCCAGGCCACCGCGGCGAGGCCGGCGTAGCTCCAGAAATCGTCCGTCGCCCAGTAGGCGACCTCCTCCAGCAGGTCTACCTCGACGCCGCCGTGGACAGCAGCAGCCGCCATGACGGCGTAGCGGATCTTGCGGTTGTCGCGGCCGCGGAACCTGCACTCCGGCAAGTACCGCTCGAGCAGCCCCTCCTCTCCGATGGGCCGGTCGCGGCCCACACCACCCTCGGCCAGGGCGTCAGCGGCCAGGCGCATGAAGACCTCGCCCGGGAAAGTGTTGTCCTTGGGGTGGAGGGGCCTGACTTCGTCCAGGGCGTCGAAGATGTCCCCGCCTGTCCCCACCGCCGCAAGGAGGACCTCGACCGCTTGGTGGGCCTCCTCGTCGGTCGGCTTGTGCCTAGGGCTCATGGGTACAACGTATGCGCCCGGGCCCGCGGTCGCTGGAGGCGGCGGCTGACGTCGGCCTTTCGTCGTCATTCTGGTTGTCCGTTCTGCGACTGGCGGGGCTCTGGCCCCCAGGTGCGCGACGTGAAGTGAACCGTCGTTCTGCGGTCTGTCGGGTTCAGCAGGCTCGGGGTTCCGGGCGCACGATCTGCTTGCGCGATGTTCCCGACCGGCACCATGGGAGAGACCCTGACCATTCTTCGGTGAACCGCAACGGCTCACAGCGTGGCGATGCGATCGGTGACCATGAGCATCTGCCGTCCCAGCGGCTGCAGGTCGATCCGGGTGTACCACAGCCCGCTCGTCACCCGCTCTACGACGCCCCACTCCCAGATCGCCGTGGCGTCTAATCTTAGGGCTCGAGCGCGGCCACCGCACCCTCACCGTGCTGCGCAAGGGGGGCAAGATCGTGACCGTGCCCCTGGCACCGCGCACGGCCCGGGCCGTTGACCTGGCCATCGGCGAAAGGCTTGCCGGCCCCATCTTCCTGGGCGCCAACGGGGCGCGCATGGACCGCCACGGTGCCGGCCGGATCGTGCGCCGGGTGGCCCGGCGCACGGGGGTCGACAAGCCGATCGGGCCGCATACCCTGAGGCACGCCTTCATCACCGCCGCCCTCGACGCCGGCGTGCCCCTCCGCGACGTGCAAGAGGCAGCTTCGCATGCCGACCCCCGCACGACGATGCGCTACGACCGGGCGAGGGTCTCGCTCGACCGGCACGCCACCTACATCGTGGCAACCTTCATAGCCGGCGCCAGCCGTTAGCTCCGCCTGTTGTTCTGGGCGCCGGCACGGCCTGGTCGGCGCCCAGGCGCGTGTAGGGACGGCATGTCCCGGATCGCCGACTCGGAGCGGAAGCCGCCGCCGGCGGCAGGACGCAAGGTGGCATGTTCTGCTCGGCCAGTTCGTCTAACCAGTGACGTGGTGCCAGTTGGTCTGCGGAGGAAGGGTTCGCGGTAGCAGGGGTACTGGATCGTGGGACACCGAGCTGTGCTGACCCCGGCTCTACAGGCGGCGGCACGATCAGGAAGCCGGCAGGTTGTTGAGGATCTCCCACGCTGCTCGGCCCTCGTCGCGCAGGTCGGCTGGGACGAGCGCCCACGCCTCGTGGTCGGGGTCGTCGAGGGCGGCAGCGAACCGGAGACGCTTGCGGTCCTTCGGGCCGAGTTGCTCGGCCAACCTGAACGGGTCGTCGATGAGGGCACAGAGCAGCGCGAGGTCACGGAAGTGGCGGCTCGTGTCGTCGGGAAGACCGCAGGCTGCGGCCTTCCCAACGACCGCTCCGAGCAGTGA
>JAKACE010000364.1 GCA_021821705.1 Actinomycetes bacterium
GTGTTGAGCATGGTGGGCATGACCGCCGAGAAGCCCACCAGGACCATGATGGGGATGTTGCCCAGCCCGAACCACAGCACGAAGAGGGGGATGAGGGCGATGGACGGGATCGGCAGCATGATGCTGATCAGCGGCAGCAGCAGGTCTTGGACCACCGCGCTCCGGTACATGAGGAACCCGGCCACCACTCCGACCACGCTGGCCGCCGCCCAGCCCACGGCGATCCGGAGCAACGTCTGGCCGGCGCTCGCCACCAGCGTGCCGTTGAGCAGGAGGTGCCAGAAGGTCTGCGCCACCGTCTCGATGGGGGGGAAGAGCTGGGGGTTGATCCCCGACAGGTGGGCGAGGGCCTCCCACACCGCCCCTACCAGTGCCAGGGGAAGGAGCCAGCGGCGTGCCCAGCCGGCCTGCCGCCCGATCCGGCTGGTCTCCCGCACCCGCTCGAGCTCCTGCAGGGACTCGTCGAGTCCCTGCAGGAGCGACGGTGCTGTCGTCACTGCAGCTTCGGCGGGGTGAGCTTCACCCCGAGGGCCTTGGCTGCCTTGTCGAGGAAGCTGGTGTTGATGGCCTGCGACCAGTTCGGGACGGCGGGGATCGCCCCCTGCTTCACCAGGGTGTCAGCTTGGGCCGTCAGGTACTGGTCGGTGTTGGCGGCGAAGGCCGACGTGACCTGCATGGCGTTCACCGACTCCTGCAGGACCTTGGCCGGGAGCTGCACTCCGGTCTTGGAGAAGATGGCGCTCGACAGCGACGCCGCCTGGGCCGGGTGCTTGGCGAATTCCTGGTCGACCTTCAGCCAGCCTTCGAGGAAGCGCACGACGGCGTTCGGGTGGCTCTGCACGAACTGCGCCGTGAACGTCAGGTACAGCGGCGTCGGGTCGTACTTCAGGTACGTGGTGACGATCGAGCCCACGTGGTTGTACACGGCAAGCGCAGGCGAGGGGTCCACCCCGAGGAAGGCGTCGACGTCACCGGCCGCCAGTTCCGAGTACATGTTCTGGAAGGTCGTGTTGACCAGCGTGTAGCTGCCGGGCTGCAGGCCGTTGGCCGGAGCGATCTTGTTGACGAAGATGTCATTGGTCGACGACCCGATCTGGGTAGCGATCTTCTTGCCCCGCAGGTCGGCGACGCTGGTGATGCCCGAGCCCTTGCGGACCACCACCGCGTCTGTGGCCCCGGCGTAGGCGACCACTGCCACTGCGACGAGCTTCCCCTTGGCTGCTCCCGTGATGAACGGCGTCGACCCCAACGACCCGGCCTGCAGCGAACCCGCCAGGATCCCCTGGGTGACGGCCGTCCCCGCCGTCAGCGCCGTCGTATTGACGGCGACACCCAGGCCCTTCCATGCGTTCATCTTCTGGGCGACCACGATCGGGGCCCCCCATGACGTCGACTGGTACCCGAAGGCGATGGAGACGGGCGGCCCGCTGGCGGAGCCGGCGGCGCTCGCCGAGCCCGATGACGACCCGCTGGTGCCGCAGGCGGCCAAGATGCCCGCTACCGCAAGGAGCAGTGTGACGGGCCGCAGACGACGGTATTTCGACATGGTCCTCCCCCATAACTGGTGCCATACGCAGGCAGATGGATGTCACAGATGGATGTCACAGATAGATGTCCGGGCTCCGGTACGGAGCCCGGAGTCACGCGTCGACGGACGAGCTGCCGGTGCCCCGCTGATCTCCTTCCCCTGAGCGCACTTCCCCCATGTTGTGCTGCCTGCCTCTTCGGGCGGTCATGATGAGGCAGCGGCGCGGATGGTCGCGGTCACGCTGGCTACGTCCACCGCCCGGCCGTCGCTGAGTGAACGCACGGCCGCCAACAGCACGGCCGCAGCGGCCTCGGCCGCGTCGAGACCGACCTCGACGGGTGGACCCCCGGCGATGGCCCTGGCGAACTCCTCGATCTCCTCGAGGAGGTGGTTGCCGACAGCGAGTGGCACCACCTCGGTAACCGACGAGGCGGTGCCGGCCGTCGGTCCCCCGCCGGAGACGGGCACCGTACGGGTCAAGATGGCGTGGTCGTCGGTGTGGGCCGAGTCGCCCCACCAGGCATAGTCGAGCTCGTAGCGCAGTCGACCCCCGGTGCCGTGCACCTCGATGCGGAAGGTGCCCGGGGTGCACCAGTCGACCCCCAGGTAGCCCACTGCACTGTCCCACTCGAGGACCGTCGCCACCTGGAGCTGGTTGCCCACCTCGGGCCGCGGGGAGCGCCCGAGGGCGCACACCCGGCGAACGGGACCAAGCAGGTACTGCAGGTTGTCGATGTGGTGGATGCCGATCTGCGTCAGCGGTCCCCCCGGACACTGGGCAGGGTCGGCCCGCCAATCGTCGGGCTCGATGATGAGGCCACGGTCATTGCCATAGACGGCCTCCACCGAGGTCACCGTCCCGATGCTCTGCCCGTCTACCTCACGCTTCAGCTGGCGGATGCCGGCCAGTCGGCGTGCAGTGTGGCCGCAGGCAAGCACCACTCCCGTGGCCTCCACGGCCCGGCGGATCCGCACCAGGTCCGCCACGGTGACGGCCAGCGGCTTCTCGACGAAGACATGCTTGCCGGCGGCAGCGGCCGCCACCACCACGTCGGCATGCCGGTCGTTGGGGACGGCGACGATCACCCCGTCCACCTCGGGATCGGCCAGCAGCTCCTGCTGCGAGGGGTACGAGCGGCAGCTGAAGCGCTCGGCGAACGCCGCCCGACGCCCCTCGTCGCGGGAGTGGCATCCATGGAGCACCAGTGCCGGGCTGCTGGCATAGGCCGTGGCGAGAGCCTGACCCCACCCTCCAAGTCCGATGGCGCCTAGGCGGGCAGGGCGCCGGAAGGTGGCGAGATCCCCGGTCGCTGCCAGGCGGGCAGTGGTCATCTGCGTTCCTCGTAGGTCCAGCTCGGGCCGCTGGGCCCTTCGAGGACGAGCCGCGCCGCGGCTTCCTTCTCGAGACGGGCAGCGGCCACCTGCAGCTGCGGCAGGATGGTGTCGGCGGCGGCGTCGTAGGTGGCGTTGGCCATGGACAGGCCGAGCGCCGCCCGGTCGCAGGGAACGCCATGCCAGCTCACTGCCATCGCCAGGCATGTCCGGCCGACGGCGGTCTCGTCCCGTTCTATGGCGTAGCCCCGGTCTCGGGTCGCTCGGACCTCACGGAGGAGATCCCCTATGCCTTGGACGGAAACCGGCGTCAGACGCGGCAGGTTCGTGATGCTGGCATACCGACGTTCGATGTCGTCGTCCTCGAGGCAGCTGAGCAGCGCCCTGCCGACGGCGGTGCAACTCGCCGGTAGGCGGGACCCGACTTGCGACACGCCGATGACCGAGTCCCTACCTTCGTGCTTCATCAGGTAGAGCACGTCGAGGTCGACCAGGATCGCCAGGTTGGTGGTCTGGGCGGTGGCCCGGGAGAGCTGGTTGAGCGTGGCATGGGCGGTGTGCCCGAATCCCTGCGTCGCCGCGTATGCCGCCCCCAGCTCCAGGACCCGGG
>JAKACE010000365.1 GCA_021821705.1 Actinomycetes bacterium
GGAGACTAGGGGTGCTTGGCCGGGGGGATGCCGCTCAGCCGTCCTTCCATTGTGGCCTGTGGACAGCCACCGTGGCCAGGCGGGCGGCAGGGCCTCAGAATCTTCTCAACCAGGGAAGGCGACAAGGTTCTCGTACTCGTAGTACCCGGCGGCGTCGGCCTGCACCACAGTCTGCATCCCCGGCAGGGCCTGGGCGAACCAGCTGCGCAGTTGCCCGCAGTCCGAGCCGAAGCCCTGGTAACCGTCCCTGTACACCAGCCACAGGGTGCTGCCGGGAGCCAGCTTGTTCTCAACGTCCCTGGCGAAAGTCCCCACATGGGTCTGGCGGATATAGGCCAGGTAGTCGACCCAGTCGATGCGCTGGGGCCCGTACATCCTCGGGAACGTGAGCTCGGTGACGTCAGGCACCTTGAGGAGCCGGTCCACGGCCGGGCCGAGCTGGTCCGGGCAGTACACCACCATGTCCCCGGGTTTGGCTTCGGCGTTGAGGACCGCCGCCACCTGGACGGCCTGGGTGCGTGGCTGCGACGACCACTGGCGCCCGGCGAGCAGGCCGGCGACACAGGCGACCGCCAGCACCCCCGCAGCCATCCGGCGCGAGCTGAACGCACCCAGCCCGAGGGCGCACACCAGCACGAAGAAGGGGAACACCACCGCGATGTAGCGCTGGTCGAACGCGGCGCCCGTCACCGCTCCTGCCACCACCGCTACGCCGAGGGTGCCCACCGCCAGGGCGCCGAGGAACCTCGACCTCGGTTGCGGGTGCACGTCCAGCACGACGCTGGTCGACCGGGTGCCCGGGTGCCCGAAGAAGGCCAGCGCCACCAGGGCGAAGAAGAGGAAGGCGAGCAGGACGGACCAGGGGCCGACGCCGGCGAAGTCGCCGAAGACCTGTAGCAGGTCCTGCGGGCCGGGAGGTGACGTCCATGGAGTTCCCGTGTGCAGGGCCTGGAAGACGAACACGGGGGACCACGGGATGAAACAGGCTCCCCCGGCGATCAGCGACCAGAGGACCCTCACCGCGGCTCCGGGGGCCGCCCCGGGCTGCAACGTCCCCCATCGCCCTTCGGTCCAGGTCCGCCACAGTGCCCACAGCCCGGCCACGCCCACCAGGTAGAGGTCCCAGTAGTGCGTGTACATGAGCACGGCGGTGAGGGCTCCGATGAGGACCAGCCGGCCCTTGGTCGGCGCCTCCATGGCCCTGCGGAGGGCCAGGAAGAACAGCAGCGCCTCCAAGGCCATCATCGAGTACATGCGGGTATAGGACCCGTAGTAGATGGCCCAGGGCGAGGTGGCTGCCAGGAGGAGGGCCGACCAGGCACCCCTTCTACCGGCCACCCGCTTGCCGGCCATCCACATGAGCGGCAGCAGCGCCACCGAACAGGCACCCGACAGGGCACGCACGGCTACGTCGCCCTGCCCGAAGACCAGCATCCAAAAGTGCAGGATGACGTAGTACAGGGGCGGGGAGCCGTCCCACACCAGGGCGCCGAACAGCTGCGACAGGGGGAGCTTGGCGATGTTCACCGACAGTGCCTCGTCCAGCCAGAGGCCGCCCGGGGCAACGAAGCGGTACGCCGCGCCTGCCAGGGTCAGGGCCAGTGCGACCGCCACGGCGGCGCGCGAAAGCCCGCGCTCGGGCAGGGCCCGGGGCACGTGTTCCCATACGGGCACTCTCCGTGGCCGAACGGGGGCAACGGGAGGCGGCGTAACAGCAGTCGCCACGTCCTCGATCCTAGTAGCGCGCCAACCGGCCGGCCCCAGGCCAAAGGAGCAAAATGAGCAGCCCTAAGTGGAATTTTCAGCCGGCTATCAGTTGGCGGCGCTGGCCCGGCGCACCAGGGCGCACCTGGCATCGGGACCGGCCGCCCACCTTGGCCTCAATGCCGCGCAGTGGGCCACGCGACCGCAACGTGCTCGCCGCCCGCCGGGACTGCCCATCTGCCCACGGACCGGTAGAAGGCCGCCGGGCCGTGGCCCCTCACCTGCCCTCGAGCCCAGCCCGCTTCCCGAGTGGCCGCCTCCAGTGCCATCAGGAGCTGCCTCCCCACTCCCTGGCGCTGCACCGGTCCCGCCACGAAGACAGCCACGTCCACCGGTGACCCCGGAGCCGCTGCGGCGACGGCGAGCGCGCCGGCGACGGTCTCGTCCTCCCGGCGGCCGGTGAGCACGATGCACCCCGCTGGTGCAGGGCCCCCGGGGCCCGGGAGATCACCCTTGTCACCGGTGTTACCCGGCCGGCCCAGCTCTGGGTCGGACTCAGCAGGGCCGGACTCCGCCCACACCTGCGCCAGGTCCGGGCCGATGAGCGACCCCTGCCAGATCCGGGTCTCCAGGCCGCCCCGCCCCACGACGCGCTCAGGGCCGAGGCGGGCATCGGCCAGAGGCTGCCATCTGTGGTCCGTCTGCTCGAGCATGACGACCCGGTCGAAGTGCACGCTCCGGTGGTACCGGGCCAGACAGGACACCGCCGCCGCGATGGCGTCGGGACGAGCGTCCTCGCACAGGGTCACGTGCGGCACGAAGGGCCAACCTTCCGGCCTCGTCAGCGGTGGCTTGCGCAGGGCGGCGTGCAGCTCGACCAGCGGGACGCCACCAGGGCCGCCAACTTGCAGGTACACGACGGGGCTGAGGGGGTGGAAGGTGGCCACCGGGCCCAGCTCGAGGTCCAGGCCGCCGGGCGCGGCGGCGGCCGCCCCCCGTAACACCGACAGGGCCGAGAGCACAGAAGCGCTGGGCACGTTGACCGGCGGCACCAGCGTCACGTGCGCTGCCACGGCGTCGAGGGCGCCGTCCCCGAGGGCGCGGCGCAGACCGTCGACCTCGTTACCCGCCGCGCCCTCGACCAGCAGCACCACCCCGAGGCGGCGCCGCCTGCTCATGGGCTGCCGGCGCCGGGCTAGGGCTGGCGTTGGTGCTGGGCGGAGCTGGCCAGCACAACGACCTTGTTGTCGCTTACTTCAACGAAACCGCCTTCGACATCGAAGGCGAGCTCGTCTGGCCCTCCCGCCGGGTGCACGACCCTCAAGGGATGGGGCGCCAGGGCGCCCACATAAGGCATGTGGTTGGCCAGGAATGCGATGTCGCCGCCAGCCGTCCGACAGACGACCATCTCCGCCTGCCCGGAGAAGAGCATGCCGGACGGGGTGACCAGGTCGACCTGGGTTGTTGCCACGTCGCCTACGCGCCCTTCTCGAGCTCGCGAGCCTTGGCCATGGCGCTCTCGGCCCCACCAACATTGAGGAAGGCCTGCTCGGGCAGGTGGTCCAAGTCGCCATTGACCAGGGCTTCGAAGGAGTCCACCGTCTCCGACACCGGCGTGTACACACCCTTCATACCCGTGAACACCTCGGCCACGAAGAACGGCTGGGACAGGAAGCGCTGGATCTTGCGGGCCCGCAGCACGGTGGTGCGGTCTTCTTCCGAGAGCTCGTCCATGCCGAGGATGGCGATGATGTCCTGCAG
>JAKACE010000366.1 GCA_021821705.1 Actinomycetes bacterium
CACGGTGTTGTTCGTTGTGGCGATGCTGGCCCTCATAAAGGCGTTCGAGCGCATATGAGCGTCTCCGACGGCATCCTCCTGGCGGTCTCCCTGGCTCTCTTCGCCTACCTGGGGGTGGCCCTGTTCAAGCCCGAGCGGTTCTGAACATGGCCTACTTCTGGACGATCTTCGCCCTGGTGGTCGTACTGGCCATCAGCTGGCGTTATCTGGGGTCGTACATGGCAGGGGTGTTCGAAGGCCGCGTGCACTTTCTTCGGTGGGCCGAGCGCCCTGTGTACAGGCTCCTTTCCGTGAGCCCCGATGTCGAGCAGCCGTGGACGCGCTACGCGGGCGCACTGGCCGTCTTCTCCGGTGTGGCGCTGGCGCTGACCTATGCCATCGAGCGTCTGCAAGGGAGCCTGCCTCTCAACCCCCAGCACCTGGGGGCGGTGAGCCCGGCGCTGGCATGGAACACGGCCGTCTCGTTCGTCACCAACACGAACTGGCAGAACTACGCCGGCGAGACGACGATGTCGTATTTCACCCAGATGACGGCACTGACGGTGCAGCAGTTCGTGAGCGCGGCCGTTGGCATCCTCGTGGCGATCGCCCTGGTGCGCGGCTTCGCCCGGCGCGGCTCGCCGACGATCGGCAACTTCTGGGTGGACCTCACCCGCTGCGTGCTGTACGTCCTGGTGCCCATAGCGTTCGTCTTCGGCCTCGTGTTCGTCGGCGAGGGGGCGGTGCAGACACTGGCCGGACCGCTGAGGATCCATGATTTTCTGAACGGCACCACTCAGGTCGTCGCCCGTGGCCCGGTCGGTTTCATGGAAGCCATAAAGCAGCTTGGCACGAACGGCGGCGGTTTCTTCAATGCCAATGGAGCCCACCCATTCGAGGACCCGACCGGCCTCACCCACTTCCTGTCCTACGCTCTGATCCTGTCCATCCCGGTGGCTCTCACCTATACCTTCGGCAAGATGGTAGGCAACCGCCGCCAGGGCGTGGCCATCCTGGCCACCATGGCGCTCTTCTTCGGTGCCTGGTTGGCCTTTACCTCCTACGCCGAGCACCAGCCCAACCCGGCCGTCGCCGCCGCTCACGCCGTCGCCCAGCCCCAGGGCAACATGGTAGGCAAGGAGGTGCGGTTCGGGCCCATGCCCACCGTCCTGTACAACGTGGCCTCGACGCAGACCTCCACGGGGAGCGTCTCGGGTGCGAACGACTCGCTCAACCCGATGGGCGGTTTCGGGATGCTGACGGGCATGATGCTCGGCGAGGTGAGCCCCGGTGGCACAGGCAGCGGGCTGTACACCATCCTGCTGTTCGCCATCGTCACGGTGTTCATAGGTGGGCTCATGGTCGGGCGGACGCCGGAGTACCTGGGTAAGAAGATCCAAGCGCGGGAGGTAAAACTGGCATCGTTCGGCGTGCTGGTCATGCCCCTGGTGGTGCTGGTGCTGACGGGCATAGCCGTGTCGTTGCACGCTGGGCGGGCGGGCCCGGGCAATGCAGGCCCCCATGCCTTCACGGAGATCCTCTACGCGTTCACATCCCAGGCCAACAACAACGGCTCGGCCTTCGCCGGCCTGAGCGGCGACACCGCCTTCTACAACATCCTGGGGGGAGTGGCCATGCTCCTGGGCCGCTTCGCCGTCATGGTCCCGTGCCTGGCCCTGGCCGGGACGCTGGCGGCCAAGAAGCCGGTAGCCGAGAGCCAGGGGACCTTCCGTACGGACACGCCGCTCTTCGTGGGGCTGCTCGCAGGGGTCGTCCTCATCGTGGGCGGCCTCACCTTCTTCCCAGCCGTCTCCCTCGGCCCCATCGCCGAGCAGTTGAGCAAAGGTTTCTTCTGATGGCCGCCGTAACGTCAGCGCCGCAGTCCTCGTCACCGACAGGCTCGCCTCCCGGCCCCAGAGGGGTGGCCCAGCGCCGCAGCCTGTTCGACCCCGAGATCCTGAAGATTGCGGCGGTGGGCGCTCTCAAGAAGCTGTCGCCCCGTGACCAGGTGAAGAACCCTGTGATGTTCGTGGTCCTGGTAGGCACCGTCGTGACGTTCGTCGAGGCCGTCGCCCACCCGACGCTGTTCAGTTGGTCCATAGCGGTTTGGTTGCTGCTGACGGTGGTGTTCGCCAACTTCGCCGAGGCGATGGCCGAGGGCCGGGGACGGGCCCAGGCGGACACCCTGCGGCGCATGCGGGCCGAGACCGAGGCCCGCCGCCTGGGCCCGGAGGGCGGTGAGGAGCGGGTTGCCGCCTCGGCCCTGAAGAAGGGCGACCTCGTGGTCTGCGAGGCAGGTGACGCCATACCGTCCGACGGGGACATCGTCGAGGGGATCGCCTCGGTCGACGAGTCGGCCATAACCGGCGAGTCGGCTCCGGTCATCCGCGAATCGGGTGGCGACCGCTCCGCCGTCACCGGGGGCACCAAGGTGCTCTCCGACCGGATTGTCGTGAGGATAACGGCCGAGCGCGGGCACACGTTCATAGACCGGATGATCTCCTTGGTGGAGGGAGCCAACCGCCAGAAGACGCCGAACGAGATCGCCCTCACCATCCTGCTGGCGGCCCTCACCATCGTGTTCCTGCCCGTCGTCGTCGTGCTGCAGCCGTTCGGCCACTACGCCGGCATCCTCAACGGGACGAGGGGGACCGTCGACGTCGTGACCCTGGTCGCCCTGCTGGTCTGCCTGATCCCCACGACCATCGGCGCCCTGCTCTCCGCCATCGGCATCGCCGGCATGGACCGTCTCGTCCAGCGCAACGTCCTGGCCATGAGCGGTCGGGCGGTCGAGGCAGCCGGCGACGTGCAGACGCTGCTGCTCGACAAGACGGGCACCATCACCCTGGGCAACCGCATGGCGAGCCGTTTCATACCCCTCGGCGGTGCCAGCGAGCAGGACGTGGCCGAGGCTGCGCAGCTGTCGTCGCTGGCCGACGAGACGCCCGAGGGCCGTTCGGTCGTGGTGCTGGCCAAGGAGAAGTTCGGCATACGTGAGCGGGATCTGCACGAGGACCACACGTTCGTGCCCTTCTCGGCTGCCACCCGCATGTCGGGTATCGACATCGGGGGGCGCCGCGTGCGCAAGGGGGCGGCCGAGGCCGTCCGCAACTGGGCCAGGGCCCTGGGCGGGAACGTGCCCCAGGGCTTCGACGATGTGGTAGGCGAGGTGGCCCGCTCCGGCTCGACCCCGCTGGTCGTGGCGGACGGGCCACGGGTGCTCGGCGTCATCGAGCTGAAGGACGTGGTGAAACAAGGGATCCGGGAGCGCTTCGAGAACCTGCGGGCCGTCGGCATCCGCACGGTGATGATCACCGGGGACAACCCCCTGACGGCGGCCGCCATCGCTCAGGAGGCCGGCGTTGACGACTTCCTGGCCGAGGCCACACCCGAGCGGAAGATGGAGCTGATACGAGCCGAGCAGGCGGGCGGGAAGCTGGTCGCCATGATGGGCGACGGCACCAACGACGCCCCCGCCCTGGCTC
>JAKACE010000367.1 GCA_021821705.1 Actinomycetes bacterium
AATTCACCTGGTTCGCTCGCACTGGACGTACCCGCAGTGCCGCTCTGGGTGGCCAAGTGCCGCCCGAGACAGGGGCCGGAGGGCGCTAGGTGTTCCTAGAGCAGATGAAGACGGACGCCGTCGTCGCCGGGTGGTTCGTCCATGACGACCAGGACGAGAAGCGGGCGACCGAATGGTCGCCCGCCCCTATGATCGCGTTCTCCTTCTCCGGCTCCTGGCGGATCCGCTGCGCTACCGGCGCCGGGGAGGTCTCACCCGCCGCGGTCATGGTAGCCTGCGGCTCCGCCGAGTACGAGTGCGTGCATGACGACCTCGAGGACCTCATGCTCTCGGTCTCCTTCTCCTTCGAGACCGATCTCGGTGGGTACCGCCGGGCGTCTACCGGGCCCGGGCAACGGCTCGGCGGCGGCCCGCACAACTCTTGTAGACGCTCCCAAGGCGCATGCGTACCTTAGCCTTCCCATGGCGGAGCCAGGCCGCCCGAGGACAAGGTCGTGACGACTGACCGGCTGGGTTCAACATGGCCACTGCCGAGCGCAGTCTTTCGGCTACCACCTTGACTTCTTGTCACGCTCTAAGATAGCGTTAGTCCGTGACACCAACCCAAGGCTCAAACGGCGTGCTGGGCGCAGCGGCCAGGCAACCCGCCGGCGGGGCGCCGCGAGCACCCCGTGACGGGCTGGGCGCCGCCGGTGGCGTGGGGCCCGGCAACCCCGCCGGCGCTGCGTCTCGGGCCGCGCGCAGCTCGGGGCCCTGGGCGTTGGCGACGCTGTGCGTGGCGTTCTTCATGGTGATCCTCGACACGACGATCGTGAACGTGGCCCTGCCGTCGATCGGGCGGGGGCTGGGCTCGGGGGTGACCGGCTTGCAGTGGGTGGTGGACGGCTACACGCTGGTCTTCGCCGCGCTGCTGCTGGCGGGCGGATCGGCCTGCGACCGCCTCGGCGCCAGAAGGGTCTTTCTGGTCGGGCTGGCGGCGTTCACCGCCGGGTCGGGGCTGTGCTCGCTCTCGCCGGGCATCGGGGCGCTCGTGGCGGCCCGGCTGGTGCAGGGGGTAGGGGCGGCGATGGTGCTGCCGGCTTCCCTGGCGCTGATCACGTCGGGGTTCGCCGACCCCAAGGCCAGGGCACGGGCGATCGGGGTGTGGGCGGCGGTCGCCGGCGGCGCCACCGCGGTCGGCCCGGTGGCCGGCGGGCTGCTCGTCCAGCTGGCCGGGTGGCGTTCGATCTTCTTGGTCAACGTCCCGGTCGGGGCGATCGGCCTGTTGCTCGGCGCCCGCTTCGTGGTCGAGACCGCCCGCCGCTCCCGCCGTTTCGACCTGCCGGGCCAGGCCCTGGCCGCCGGCGCCCTGGTGGCGCTCACCCTGGCCCTGGTGGAAGCGGGCTCGCTCGGTTGGGGCTCCCCCTTCGTGCTCGGTGCGGTCGCTGCGGCGGCGGTCCTCGGCACCGGTTTCTTCGCCGTCGAGTCCGGCGCCTCCGAGCCGATGCTGCCGAGGCGGCTGTTCGCCTCGGCGCGTTTCTCAGCGGCCACCCTGGTGGGACTGGTGCTCAACTTCGGCATCTACGGCCAGGTCTTCGTCCTGTCGCTTTACTTCCAAGACTCTCGCCACTACAGCGCCCTTGGCACCGGGATCGCCCTGTTGCCGTTCGCGGCGATGACGGTTGCCGGCCCGGTGGCTGTCGGGCGGCTCACCGCCAGGGTCGGCCCTCGCGCCCCGATGGTGGCTGGCCAGCTCTTCGCCGCGCTCGGCAGCGGATTGCTCGCCTTCGCCGGTCCCCACAGCGCGTACGGCTTCCTCGCCTGGGGCCTGGTGGCCCTCGGGGCCGGCATGGCGCTCACCATGCCCTCGATGACCGCCGCGGTGGTCCAGTCCGCGCCGGGAGACCTGGCCGGCGTGGCCTCCGGGGTGCTCAACACCGCTCGCCAGGTTGGCGGGGCGATCGGCGTGGCCCTGCTCGGTTCCCTCGTGGCCGGACCGGCCGCGCTCATCCCAGGCCTGCACCTCGGGCTTGGGATCGTGGCGGGCGCATTCGCTGCCGGCGCCGTGGTCGCTTCGCGCTACGTCGGGTCCGAGCGCCAGGCGCGACAGCGCCGCGCCAGCCTCCGCGGCGCGCTGGGGCGATGAGCACCCCACGGACCTCCCCAGAGCGCCGCCCGGTCCCGGCGCTCGTCGCCCTGGCCAACGCCGGCCGACCCCGCAGAGCGCCGCGCGCCCGGCACGGCCACAGCGACGATCCCTTCGCCGACCTGAAGAGCGCCCAATTGCTCCTCGACCCGCTACATCTGAGCTGCCGCGTGGAGGCAAACGACCTGCCCGTCCTTTGGGCGATGGCCAGCGAGGTCACAAGGATCGCCGACGCGCTCGTCCACGGCGAGACACCCCCAGACCCCGACGTCCTCAACGCCGCGGGAGCCGAGGCACGCGCCCGGCCGCTCCTCGACCTCACCGGCAGGACGCCGGCAGCGAGCAACCTCTGGCAGTACTCCGGCGCTCCCGCCGAGCTGGCCCACCGTGTCATCTACGAGCTCGGCAGCTTGGACCCATCTCGGCTCAAAGAGTGCGAGAGGCCAGAATGCACCCTGGTCTTTTACGACACCACCCGGCCCGGCACCCAGCGATGGCACGCCGAAGACCCCTGTGGCTGGCACGAGCGCCAGATGAGATACCGCTCCAAAGGTGACGACCGAACGTAGGCGCAGGCGGTGGCTGCTTGCGAACCTCCGGGTTGGCACGGCGCCGGGGCCCGCTCGTCGCGCCAGGCCAAGCGCGCGGTCCGCCGAGAGGGTCGTTCCCTCCCCGGGCCGGTGCTGACGTTCGCTCGGACGGGCATGGCCGTAGGGGCCTGGAGGAAGCCCAGCAGTCCGATCCGAGCGTGGCAGCCATGACTTTGGTCATGGGGCGGTGCCGTACCTCGGTCACGTAAAAGAGGTGGCGCTTGGCACTTCCGTGCTCTGCGGTAAAGGGTCATCGTTGCAGGAGCCATAGTCATGGCTGACGCGCGGGCGGGCACATCGGTTGTCGTTGGCGTGCAAAGCGAGAAAGGAAGTGTCGAGAAATGGGGACCCATCATCCTGGCATCGGGCGTCGGCACCACATGTCCCTGGAGGGGCCCGACCCGGTCGGGGTCCGCGCGAGAGGGACGAGGTGAGCCGACCATGTCGCCGAACGGTTCCAGCGGTGCTGCCCTTGGGTTCGGAGTCGTCTCCCAAGGGCCGCTTGGCGCTCGAGATGGCCTCATCGATAACGCCATGAGCCTCCATGACGAAGCCCGGCCTCAAGGAAGCCCTGATCGCAGCGATCAGCCCGTGCCGCTGGCTGTCGACCTGCGGGGGGTGCACAAGAACTTCGGCGCCGTTCGGGCCGTGCGTGGCGTCGACCTCGCCGTACGCCCGGGGGAGGTCGTGGCGTTCCTCGGTCCCAACGGCGCGGGCAAGACCTCGACGATCG
>JAKACE010000368.1 GCA_021821705.1 Actinomycetes bacterium
CCGCCCCGAGCCGGTGGGCCCACCACGACGACCACCTCGCCGCGCGGTGGCGACTGGGCGGCCCGCCCGGCCAGTTCGCCCAGGCTGGCCCGCCAGACCTGCTCGTGCAGCTTGGTCAGCTCACGGCACAACGCGCCTGGGCGCTCGCTCCCGCACACCCGGGCCAGGTCCTCGAGAAGGCGCGCCGCCCGGTACGGGGACTCGTAGACCACGACGGCCCGCTCGGTCTCGGCCGCAACGGCCTCGAGGCGTACTGCCCTCTGGCGCCCCTGGCGGGGCAGGAAGCCCTCGAAGCACCACCGCTCCGTGGCCAGGCCGGACACGACCAGGGCAGTGAGCACGGCCGAAGGGCCAGGCACCGCCTCCACCCTCAGGCCCTCGGCCAGCACCGCTCGTACCAGCCGTCCACCGGGGTCGCTCACGAGCGGCGTTCCGGCATCGGTTACCAGGGCCACCACCGCGCCGGCCCGGATGCGCCCGACGGCCTCACCGGTCGTCGCCGCCTCGTTGAACTTGTGGTGTGAGACCAGGCGAGGCCCCTTGATCCCGGCGTGGCTGAGCAACTTCAGTGCCCTGCGGGTGTCCTCGCAGTAGATGTAGGCCGCCGAGGCCATGGCCGATACGGCACGAGGGGACAAGTCGCCGAGGTTGCCGATCGGGGTGGCCACGACGACCAGCCGGCCATCACCACCGTCCTGAGCCTCCGGAGCGGGAGCCGGCTGGTGGGCCGGCGCGGCACGGCGCCCTTGGGCGGCGCGGCGTGGCACTGGTGCGGCGCGTCGCCTCGCCGGCGCCTCCCGGCGTCTCCCGGCTCGGAGCGGCCCCTCCCCGTCCTCGGTCCTGCGCCCGGCCATGGGCCCGCCCCCGGGCCACGGCTCAGACGTTGAAGCGGATCTCGAGGACATCGCCGTCGGCGACCACGTACTCCTTGCCCTCAACACGCAGCTTCCCGGCGTCGCGCGCCGCCGACCACGACCCCAGGCCCAACAGCTCGTCCCAGTGGACGACCTCGGCTCGTATGAAGCCTCTCTGCAGGTCGGAATGGATGACGCCGGCGCACTCGGGGGCCTTTGCCCCGGCACGGAACGTCCAGGCCCGCGACTCCTTGTCGCCGGTGGTGAAGAAAGTGCGCCGGCCGAGGAGCCGGTAGGCAGCCTGAGCAACACGGGGCAGTGCGCCCTCGCCCAACCCCAACCCCTCCATGAGCTCGGCTCGGTCCGCCGGGGGGAGCTGCGCAGCCTCGGCCTCGAGCTTCACGCTGACACCGAGCACCTCCGCTGCCCCACCGAGATCGTCGGCAACGGGTTTGGTCAGCGCCCTCTCGTCGGAGGCCTGGTCCTCTCCGAGGTTGACCACGGCCAGGACCGGCTTGTTGGTGAGCATGAAGAACGGTCGCAGCTGGTCCCTTTCGTCCTCGCTCAACTGGGCACGGTACAAGGGCGTGCCGTCCGCCAGCATCCCCCGTGCCTTGTCGAGGGCAGCCACCTGGCCCTCGAGGGACTTGTCCTGCTTGGCCGCCTTGCGGCGCCGCTCGAGTTGGGTCTCGGCGCTCGCCAGGTCGGCTAGCACCAGCTCCAGCTCCAGCACTCCCAGGTCCTCGACCGGGTCGTTGCCACCGGGGACGTTCGGGTCGTCGAAGGAGCGCAGCACCAGGCAGATGGCGTCCGCCTCCCGGATGCCGCCCAGGAACCGGTTGCCGAGGCCCTCTCCTGTGGACGCGCCGGCGACGAGACCCGCAATGTCCGTCAGCTCCACACCGGCGTGCACGACCTTGCGGGACCTGCTCATCTGGGCCAGTGCGTCGAGGCGGTGGTCGGGCACCTGGGCAACGCCAACGCTCGTCTCCGTCGTGGAGAAGGGATGGCCGGCAACCAGGGCCGCGCCACCTGTCAGGGCATTGAAAAGGCTCGATTTGCCCGAGTTGGGCAGGCCCACCAGTCCGATCCGTTCCACGGCCACACGCTAGTGCCGGCGCGGCGCAGGCCGCCCCCCGGCGCAACGGCGGGCCCCGGCAGTGCCCCTCGACCGGCCAGCAGCGGGGCCTGATGTACTGTCGAGGTGGTGGGTTTCAGAGCCCTGCCCGGAGCCTTCGATGTTGGACCATCTCTTCCTTGACGCCGTGGGTGTCCTGCGGGCTGCTATCGACAGCAGCCTGCTCGAGCACGCCGGCCAGGACGACCGCTTGGTCTACGACCTGCTCAACGGCGACCTCGTCTGGGAGACGTCGGTAAACCTGCCCGGTGACGGCGACCCTCCCCGGGTCAGCGCCGACCTCAGCCTGGACTGGCCGAGCTGGAGCCAGGTCGCCTGGCGCAACCTCATGGCCGGCGAGGAGGTCGAGGACCAGCCCGAGGTCGGCCTGGAGATCGTCTTCCGGGCACAACGTCTGGCCAGGCGCCCGCCCCTGGGCCAGGTCATGAAGGCTCTCCCCGAGGAGAGCCCCGGTTTCGGGGCCGACCACCTCAGCCGGTCGTCCCCTGTACTGGAAGAGGCTTTTTCGGACGACGGCTCGGTGCCCGAGGTGGCAGTCGAGGTGGCCTACGAGGGGGCCTACCGCCTCCCGCTACCCACCCCTGACCCAACCAGCGGGGGCGACCCGATGCCCTTCCCGGGATGGGGGGCGCAGCGGCCAAGCACCGGCGACGCCCTGTCCCGTCTCAGTGCCACGCGCCAGGTGAGCGCGGCCCTCGAAGCCACCCTCACGTCGCTGGCAGCATGGTTGGCGTCGACCCTTGTGCGCCTCGCCGACCTGGATCTGGACTACCTGCCGCCGGCGGAGGACGACGACAACTGAGCGCTGCGCTCCGACGGGGCGGGGCCCGCTCGGTAGGCGCCCGTGGCACAGCCCGACCGCAGGCAGGGGTGGCGCCGGGCCAGTCGCGAGCCGGGGCGCGATGTTGGCGCAACGCGCCGCCGCCGCCGTAGCGTTGCCGCCGTGAGCGACCTACCTCCCTACCGCCTGCCCCGGTACGCAGTCCCGGAGCACTACGAGCTGATCTTCGAGCCCGACCTCACCAGTGCCACCTTTCGCGGCGAGGCCAAAGTCCGTCTGCGAGTCGACGAGCCCGTAACCGAGCTGGTCCTGAATGCAGCCGACCTGGTGATAACCGGCGCCCGGCTGAGCCCGAGCAGCGGCCCGCCCCAGGCCCTCGATGTCGGCTACCGCCCCGAGGAGGAGCAGGCCACGCTCAGTGCCCCCCAGCAGTTCGGGCCGGGCGAGCACGTCCTCGAGATGGAGTTCGAGGGCCAGCTGACCGACCTGCTGCGCGGCTTCTATCGCAGCACCTTCAAGGCTGACGACGGTTCCGAGGTGGTCCTGGCCGCCACCCAGTTCGAGTCGACCGACGCTCGGCGGGCCTTCCCCTGCTGGGACGAACCCGAGTTCAAGGCCACGTTCGGGATCACGATCGTCGCCGACGAGAACCGGGCTGTGCTGTCCAACG
>JAKACE010000369.1 GCA_021821705.1 Actinomycetes bacterium
ATCAAGGGCCACATGGTCAAACGGGTATGGGTCGAGCACGCCTCCGACATCGCCCGGGAGTACTACGCCAGCTTCACCCTCGACCGCGGGGCCAAGGCCCATCTGGCCATGGTCTCGGCACGCGGCGGGGTGGACATCGAGCAGGTGGCCGAGGAGGACCCGGCCGCTATCGCCCGCCTCCACGTCGACCCCTACGTAGGCTTCTCGCTCGAGCAGGCCCGCAGTCTGGTGGACGAGGCCGGGCTGGACACCGAGGCGCGCCCGGGTGCCGCCGAGGTGCTCGTCAAGCTCTACCGCTGCTTCGTGGAAGGCGACGCCGACCTGGTTGAGGTCAACCCTTTGGTCCTCACGCCCGACGGTCGGGTGCATGCCCTGGACGCCAAGGTGACCCTGGACGACAACGCGGCGTTCCGCCATCCGGAGTGGGAAGAGCTGGCGGCGGTGGCCGAGATGGACGAGCGCGAGAGGCTGGCGCGACAGATGGGGCTCCAGTACGTCGGCCTCGACGGCGACGTCGGCATCATCGCCAATGGCGCCGGCCTGGCCATGAGCACCTGTGACGTCGTAAACCAGGTCGGAGGCCGTCCCGCCAACTTCCTCGACATCGGCGGAGGGGCGAGTGCCGAGGTCATGGCCAACGCCCTCGAGGTGATCACCTCGGATGCCAACGTCAAGTCGATATTCGTGAACATCTTCGGTGGCATTACCCGGGGCGAGGAGGTAGCCAACGGCATCGTCACCGCTCTCGGCCGGGTCGACATCGCCGTGCCGATGGTGGTCCGCCTGGACGGCACCAATGCCGACCAGGCCCGGCAGATCCTGAGCACAGTCGAGTCCGACAAGCTCATAACAGCCCCGAGCATGATGGACGCCGCCCGCTTGGCGGTCGAACTGGCAGGAGCGCCCAAGTGAGCATCTTCGTAGACGAGAGCACCAAGGTCATAGTCCACGGCCTCACAGGAGGCCAGGCCAGGTTCCACGGCCTGCGCAACCGGGACTACGGCACCAAGGTCGTGGCCGGGGTCAACCCGGTCAAGGGAGGCCAGGAAGTCGAGGGCATCCCGGTGTTCGCAACGGCGGCCGAGGCTCGTGCTGCCACCGGGGCGACGGCCAGCTTCGTCGCCGTGCCTGCCAAAGTGGCTCCGGCGTCGATCCTGGAGGCCGCGGCAGCCGGCGTCGAACTGGTCGTTTGCATAACCGAAGGCATACCCGCCCAGGACGAGGCACGTGTGTACAGCGAGCTGCGCCACAACTACCCGGGCACCCGGTTGATCGGCCCCAACTGCCCCGGCCTCATCAGCCCGGGCAAGTGCAACATCGGCATAACTGCGGGGGAGATAGCGCTCGCCGGAGGCCCGGTCGGCATCGTCAGCCGCAGCGGGACGCTCACCTACCAGGCGTTGTACGAGCTCAAGCAGATGGGCATCGGGGTCACCACCTGCGTGGGTATCGGTGGGGACCCGGTGCCGGGCACGACCTTCGTCGATTGTCTCGAGGCGTTCGAGGCCGATCCCGAGACCAGGGCTGTCATGATGATCGGGGAGATCGGGGGCAGCGAGGAGGAAAAGGCGGCCCAGTTCGTCTCGGAGCGGATGACAAAGCCAGTCGTGAGCTACATAGCCGGGGTGACGGCGCCTCCCGGTCGTCGCATGGGCCATGCCGGCGCCATCATCTCGGGGAGCAAGGGCACGGCCCAGGCCAAGATGGAGGCTCTGCGGGCGGCGGGCGTGCAGGTGGCGCTCAACCCGACGGAGGCCGGTCAGCTGATGGCCGAGGTTGTCAAAGCCCTCTGAGCTCACCGCGCCCCCGCGCCAGGCGGCCGCCCGGGCGGCCCTCACTAGGCTGACTGGGCATGCCCCGCCGCCCCAAGCTCGACGACACCGCCCGCCAGGCTCTCGGGCGTGCCCTGGAAGATGCCCTGGACGGAGAGGTGCGCTTCGACAGCACCGCCCGTGCCGCCTACGCCAGTGATTCCTCCAACTACCGGCAGGTGCCGCTCGGGGTCGTGTTCCCCCGAGGCCGCGAGGACCTGGTAGCCACGGCGAGCATCGCCGCCGAGGCGGGCGCGGCCATGCTGGCGCGGGGCGGGGGGACGAGCCTGGCCGGGCAGGGCTGCAACGAGGCAGTCGTCGTCGACGTCTCACGCCACATGAACAAGGTCCTAGAGCTCGACCCCGAGTCCAGGACGGCACGGGTGCAGCCGGGCCTTGTCCTGGACGACCTGCGGCGGCAGGCGGAGCGCCACGGTCTCACTTTCGGCCCCGACCCCGCCACCCATGCCTGGTGCACCATCGGCGGCATGGTAGGCAACAACTCGTGCGGTACTCACGGCGTCTACGCAGGCAAGACGTCCGACAACGTGCAGGCGCTGGCGGTGGTGCTGGCGGGGGGCGACGTGCTCGAAGTGGGCTGTTACGATGCAGCGGCCCTCGAGAGCGCCCGCAAGGGGGGTGGGCGTCTCGGTCGGGTGCTCTCCGATCTGCAGGCCCTCGACGAGCGCTACGGCCAGGTGGTCAGGGAGCGCTTCCCGGACCTGGCCCGCCGGGTCAGCGGTTTCAACCTCGACCAGCTGTCGACCGGCGACGGCATGCACGTGGCCCGTGCGCTCGTAGGCACCGAGTCGACGTGCGCCTTCACGGCCGAGGCGACACTGCGCCTGGTGACGAGCCCCCCTCGCCGGGCCCTTGTCGTCATCGGGTACCCGGACATATACCTGGCCGCCGAGGCGGTCCCCGCACTGCTGGCCCATCCACTGCTGGCCCTGGAGGGTTTCGACCGGACCCTGGTCGACCAGATGCGCGCCCACGGCCTCAACCGTGAGGGCGTGGCCCTGCTGCCGTCGGGCGAGGGATGGCTGCTGGCAGAACTGGGTGGGGACAGCGACGACGAGGCGAGGGCCAAGGCCGACGACCTTCTGGCGTCCCTGCCCAAAGGGACAAACGCGATGCTTGTCGATGGCGGCCGGGAGCAGAGGCTCCTGTGGTCGGTGCGCGAGTCCGGGCTCGGTGCCACCGCCCTGCGCCTTGACGGGCACCACAACTACGAGGGCTGGGAGGACGGGGCCGTACCACCGGCGCGCCTGGCGGAGTACCTGCGTGGCATCGGCACCCTCTGGGCGCGCCACGGTTACTCCGGGGCCTGGTACGGCCACTTCGGGCAGGGCTGTGTCCACACCCGCAACAACTTCGACCTCGCAACCACAGCGGGACTGGCCAACTACCGCGACTACGTCACGGCGGCCGCCGAGCTGGTGGTCTCGCTGGGCGGGTCCCTCTCCGGCGAGCACGGAGACGGCCAGAGCCGCGGCGAGCTGCTCGAGGTGATGTACGGCCCGGAGCTGGTCGGAGCCTTCCGTGAGTTCAAGCGGATATGGGATCCGGGCGGGCTCATGAACCCGGGCAAGGTTGTCGACGCCTACCCGCTCG
>JAKACE010000370.1 GCA_021821705.1 Actinomycetes bacterium
CAACAGGGCGTCGTGGGCCAGGTGGTCCTCGCGGGTCGTGTAGTGGCTGTCGTTGGTGGCGATGATCGGCGCCCCGACGCGTCGGGCCACCTCTACCAGCTGGGGGTTCGTCTTGTGCTGCTTCTCAAGCCCGTGGTCCTGGATCTCGACGAACAGGTTGTCCTTGCCGAATATGTCCTGGAAGCGGGCAGCGTGCGCTGTCGCCTGCTCGAAGTCGCCCCTCAACAGGGCCTGGTTGACCAGGCCCCCCAGGCACCCGGTCATGGCGATGACGCCCTCGTGGTAGCGCTCGAGGAGCTCCCAATCGGCGCGTGGCTTGTACCAGTACCCCGTGAGGAAGGCCTCCGAGGACAGCTTCATCAGGTTCTTGTAGCCGGTCTCGTTCTCGGCCAGGAGCGTCAGGTGGTAGTAGAGCTTGTCACCCTCGTCGGCCTCGCCGCCGGTGTCGTCGACACGGCCCCGGCGCAGTGGGCGCTCGAGGCGGCTCTCGGCCGCCATGTAGGCCTCTATGCCGATGATGGGCTTGACCCCAGCCCCGCGCGCCGCCTTGTAGAAGTCGAGGACCCCGTACATGTTGCCGTGGTCCGTTATGGCGATCGCAGGCTGGCCGTCGGCGGCAGCCCGCTTGACCACCTCCTCGACCCTGGCCGCCCCGTCCAGCATCGAGAACTCCGTATGGAGGTGAAGGTGGGCAAAAGACCCGCTCAAGTGCTAGCCACCCCCTTGGGTAGGCGGGGTTTTTCCCCAGGTCCCGGCAGACCTGTGGTCAAGCCTGTGGACAATTACAGCGTTGTGGTTCCAGCCCTACGATAGCGCGGCGTGCGGACGGGCCACCGGGCCTCAGAGGTAGGTGCCTGGCATCGGTTGGTCGTCGCGCTCGGGGCGCCCGCTCGGCAGGCCCCGGCGGCGGGAGTCCTCGAGCTGGGCCCGCTGCGCCATCTGCTGGGCGTACAGGGTGGCCTGGATGCCGTGGAACAGGCCCTCGAGCCAGCCCACCAGCTGGGCCTGAGCCACACGCAGCTCCGACTCGCTCGGCACGGTCTCAGGGTGGAACGCCGGGGCCATCCGGACCAGCTCAGCGCTCAGGTCGGGGGACAACCCCTCCTGCAGCTCGCGCAGCGATGTGTCGTAGATCTCCCTCAACCTGACCCTGCCCGCCTCGTCCAAAGAGGACTGGCGGACCTCTTCGAGCAACTGGCGGATCATCGAGCCGATGCGCATCACCTTGGCCGGGCGCTCGATCGTCTCTGCCTCGGTGCTCCCGGGCGGGTCGTCCTGCGGGCCGTCCCCGGGCACGGAGGGGTCGTTGTGCACGACGATGAGTTGGGGCTCTGGCTTCGGGAAGCTATCGGTCACACCTGCCATTCTGGCGCATGGGGCAGGCCTGGCAGCCGGGCGCCCCCCTCTGACCGGGTAGTTTCGGAACGGACCAGCAGCGCCGCCACGGTAGGCAGGGCGCAGCGGTGCCCGTCGGCGGGCGGGTGCCCGACCTGGCCCAGCTGGAGGTTTACCTTGACGAGCTCACCGAGCCCCGACCGGGCGCTGTCGGGACCGCCCCCCGAGGCGGGCGGGGCGGGCGCGCAGGCAGAAGCGGAGGTGCTCTGGCGCCGGCGGCCACGTGCCGCCCTGGCCGCCCTGGCCGCACTCAGCCTGGCGGCCTTCTGTTTCGTCACAACCGAGAACCTCCCGGTCGGGCTGCTGCAGGTCATATCCTCGAGCCTGCGGGTGCCGCTGGCCTCGGTCGGGTTCCTCGTGACCGCCTACGCCGTCGTGGTCGTGGTCGCATCGGCCCCGCTGACCCACCTGACCCGTCGCCTTCCGCGCCGGGCACTGGTATGCGGCTTGCTGGCCGTCTTCGTCGTCGCCACGCTGGCCTGCGCTGTCGCCCCGAGCTACGCATGGCTGCTGTGCGCCCGCGTCGTCACGGCGATGGCCCAGGCGGTCTTCTGGTCGGTCGTCGCCGTGACCGCCGTGAGCCTCTTCGGCCCCGAAGTGCGGGGCAGGGCCGTCGCCGGGGTCCTGGGTGGGGGCTCGGTGTCGGTGGTGCTCGGTGTCCCCGCAGGCACGTGGCTGGGCCAGCAGGGTGGTTGGCGCTTCCCGTTCCTGGTCCTGTCGGGCGTCGGCGTGCTCATCCTCGTGGCCGTCGCTGTGCTGTTGCCCCCTTACCACCCGGCGGGTACGCACGCCGCCACGGGCAGCTACCCCGACCGGCGCCGCTACCGCCTGCTCATCGCGACGACGGTGCTGGTGGTGGGTGGGTACTTCACCACCTACACCTACGTCACGAGGCTCCTGACCCACGTCGCCGGGCTCCCCGCCCACGATCTATCAGCCGTCCTGCTCGCCACCGGCGTCGCTGACGCCATCGGTGTCGGCGCCTCCGGCCTGACGTTCGACCGCTGGCCGAGGGCGGCGGCCATGGTCCCCGTGGCCGGTGTCGGCACCGCCATGCTCGCCCTCTACGCCCTCGCCCCCCACACCCTGGCCGCCGTGGCCCTGCAAGCCGCGGCCAGCCTGGCCCTGGGCGCCTTCATAATCGCCAACCAGAACCGCGTCCTCATCGTCGCCCCGGGCAGCACCGACGTGGCCTCGGCCTGGGTGTCCGCGTCCTTCAACATCGGTATAGCGGGAGGTTCCCTGGTCGGGGGCCTGGTCGTGCCGTCCTTGGGGGCTCGTGCGACGGCGCTCGTCGGGGGGGCGATGGCCTTGTCCGGTTTCGTCGTAGCGGCCCGGTCGGAGCTGGCCAGCCCCGCTGGTGGCGGTGGCTCCAGTGGCCTCAGGCGCCGGTTTTCCCCGGGGGGAGCGGAGTGACCTCCACCGCCTCCCAGATCCCGTGGTGACCAGCCCGTAGGCGATAGCGGACCTTGGTGCCCACAGCGATGGTACGGGCGCCGTCCGTCACCTCCGTGCAGTGGAAACCCAGGGCCTGACCACCAGCTCCTACAAGCTGCCCGAGGCCTGAACCCTCGTCGAACTCCACGACCCGGCCCTCATCGGCGACGGCGCCACCCGTGCCGTACCGGGGACCGCCCCCGCCTCCGAAGACGCCTCTGTTCACGAGCGCCCGGCGCCTTAGTGCGGCTTCTCGCCGGCCAGCACGCCGACGGCATGGGGAAGCAGCTCGACCACGGCGGCCAGGCACTCCAACGCCCCCTTCGGCGAGCCGGGTAGGTTCACGACGAGAGCGTGGCCACGTGTCCCGGCGATGCCGCGCGAGAGCGCGGCCAGCGGGCTCGACCTGCGCATGGCCTCCGCCAGGCCGGGCGCCAGGCGGTCCAGCACCTCCGCCGTGCCCTCTGGCGTGAGGTCCCGCGGGCCGAACCCGGTGCCTCCGGTCGTGACCACCAGGCCCGTGAACGCCGAGGCCATCCGCGTCAGGTCGCCGGCGACCGAGGCGATCCCGTC
>JAKACE010000371.1 GCA_021821705.1 Actinomycetes bacterium
ATCTGCTCCTGCTCCACACACCGAACCGCTCGACGACCTGCCGGCCGGCTGCCGAAACCAGCTGGGCCGGGCCAGGCTCCGGGTGCCCGGCAGAAGCGTCGGCCGGTACCGGTGCCGGTGCCGGTGCCGGTGACGGTGCCGGTGCCGGGGCCGGGCGGAGGGCAGGTGCCGGCTTCGGCTCGGGGACCAGGCCGGCCGCCTCCTCTGGCGAGACCCGGGCGGCCAGCAGGTCGGGGGCACGCCTGGGCTCGGCACAGAACTCCACCAGGGGCTCGGCCACCCTGTCCCAGTGGTAGCGCTGCGCCAGCGGGCGGAAACCCTCGGGCGCCGGCGGCTCGGCCAGCATCCGGGCCAGGGCGTCCTCCATGGCCCGGTCGTCACCGGGTGGGACCGCCACGCCCAGGCCGGCCGACGCCACCTCGGAGGCCAGCACGTCGCCGGCGGTGAGGACCATGGGCAGGGACGCCCATAGGTAGTCGAGGACCCGGGAACGGAACGAGTAGCGGGTCTCGACATGGTCGAAGTGAGCGCTCACGGCCACGTCGGCGTCCAGGAGGAAGTCTGCCCGGCGCTCGTAGGGCACCCATCCGGGATTGAAAAAGACGTGGCTCCCCGTGAGGCCCAGCTCTCCTGCCAGGCGCTCCACCTCGCCGGCCATGCCCATTACGGGGGTGTCGGGATTGGGGTGGCCCATGCCCAGGAACACGAGCCGTACCGCCGGCTCACGGTCCTTGAGCCTGCCCACCGCCCTCACCACCGACAGCGGGTCCAGCCAGTCGTAGACGCCGCCGCCCCACAGCACCACCTTGTCGTCGGCGCCTATCCCGGGCACCACGCCCTTCAGGGCCGGCCCCGTGCGCCGGGGCGGCTCGCCTGGAAGGCCGAAGGGCACCACCGCCAGAAGGTCCGCCAGCAGCGGGCCGGCTGCATAGTTGTAGGGGTTGACGCGGCCAAGGGCGCTCAGGCTCCCGAGCCAGAAGTCCCGCTGGCGCTCGCTGGCGCAGGTGAAGAAGTCGCCCCGTCGCAGGGCGGCGTTCAGTACGCCTGCCAGCCGGGTCACAGAGCGGTCGTGCTCGGCCGGGCCCGCCCCGCCTGGCATCTCGAGGTTTTCGAGATGGTACGGGTCGTAGATGTCCACCGCCACGGGGTTGACGGTGGACCGCAGCTCCTCGGCCATGTACACCAGAGAACTGGGGGCGAAGCTGACCGACGCCTGCGATACCAGCCTGGGTAGCTCCGGGCCGACGGCCAGGCGCAGTTCGGCGTTGGGATGGGTGCCCTCGACGCTGACCGTGCTGGCCAGTACCACCTCCGTGTGCTTGCCCAGGGCCCGCGCCAGCTCGAAGGCACGGATGGCCGGACCTGGCATCCTCGGCCCGACGGGGTCGGTCGTGAGGACCAGTACGGGGCCCCTCCCACCCGGCCCGGCGCGGCCCGGGTTACGCTGCGAAGCCGTGGGGCCCGTCACCGCCCAGAGGCTACTCGTACGCGGGCCGGCACCGCGAAGGACGCGGCACCCACCATGGCAGAGAGGGCACCGGACCGGTAGACGATGAGCAGGATCCTCGTTGTTACAGCAGACGTGTTGCGCACCCGTATGGCCGGGCCGGCCATGCGCGCCTGGCACATTGCCAGGCACCTCGGGCGCGAGCACGAGGTGCGCCTGGTCACGACCTCTCCCTGGTGCGAGGTGGAAGGCGAAGGCTTCAGCGCCCAGTCTGTGGACGGGCCGGGCCTGGCCGAGGCCGAGCGCTGGGCCGACGTGCTCGTGCTCCCGGGTTATGTGGCTCACCACCACCCTTTCCTGCGAGAATCGGCCAAGATCCTCGTCTTCGACGTCTACGATCCCCTGCACCTGGAGACCCTGGCCCTCACCAGGGGCACGGTTTCCCAGGCGAGGGACGACCACGTCGCCCTGTCCGTTGCAACCCTCAATTTCCAGCTGCAGCGGGCGGATTTCCTGGTCTGCGCCAGTGAACGCCAGCGCGACCTCTTCATCGGCCAGCTGTGCGCCCTGGGCCGGGCCAACCCACGCACCTACGACGACGACCCCACCCTTTCCTCGCTCATCGACGTGGTGCCCTTCGGGCTGCCGGACGTGCCGCCCCAGCACCGCCACCCCGCTCTGCGGGGAGTGGTACCGGGGATAGCCGAGGGCGACGACGTGCTCGTCTGGGCGGGCGGCGTCTACGATTGGTTCGACCCGCTGACCCTGGTGCGGGCCGTGGCCCTGGTCGCCGCCGAGAGGCCCTCGGTACGGCTGTACTTCATGGGCCTGCGCCACCCCAACCCGGACGTCCCCGAGATGCGCATGGCCACCGCCACCCGGGAGCTGGCGGCCGAGATGGGCCTCACCGGGCGCCACGTCTTTTTCAACGACGACTGGGTCGAGTACTCGGAGCGGGAAAACTACCTGCTGGAAGCGGACCTGGGGGTGACGGCGCACTTCGCCAGCGCGGAGACTCGTTTCTCCTTTCGCACCCGGGCGCTCGACTACCTGTGGGCCGCCCTACCGACGGTCACGACCGAGGGTGACGCCTTTGCCGAGCTGGTGACCAGCGAGGGGCTGGGCTTGGCCGTACCACCAGAGAGCCCCGAGGCGCTCGCCGGTGCCATCACAAGGCTGCTCGGCGACCCAGACCTGGCCCGTAGCTGCCGGGAGAGGTCGGCAGCCGTCCGGGACCGCTACAGGTGGTCCGTGGTGCTGGAGCCACTGGCCGAGTTCTGCCGGCACCCAAGGCACGCGCCGGACCTTGCGGTCGGGCCGTCGGTGGAGTCAGGCGACGCCTCTTCGGGAGGCGGCGAGACGGGAGCGGCGGAGGCGGCAGGTGCAGCGGCGGATGCGGCAGGTGCAGCGGCGGATGCGGCAGGTGCAGCGGCGGATGCCGCCGACGTGCCGCCGGCCGGGGAGCCCGTCCCGGTTTCGGGGCCGTTGCCCGAGCCCCAGCCCGCAGGGCCCTCGGTTACGACGGCGGCGACGGGTGCCCGCCCCGGCCTGGTCGGGCTGGCGGTGCATCACTACAGGCAAGGGGGCATGGCCGGCCTGGCCCGCCAAGCCACCCACAAGGTGCTCCGGGTGGCGCTGGAGCGCCTGGAGCGAGCCGATCAGGCCGGCGGTCGGCCGGCCTGACCACGCTTAGCTGTCAGTTGATGCGCGATGGCTCAGCCACCTCGCGGGCCTTGGAGATCACCTGGTCGATGAAGCCGTACTCCTTGGCCTCCTCGGCAGTGAACCAACGGTCACGGTCGGAGTCCCGCTCGATGCGCTCGACGGGCTGGCCGGTGTGGAAGGCGATGCGCTCGGCCATCATCCGCTTCAGGTAGACGATCTGCTCCGCCTGGATGGCGATGTCGGTGGCCTGGCCCTGCATCTGGCCCGACGGCTGGTGCATGAGGATGCG
>JAKACE010000372.1 GCA_021821705.1 Actinomycetes bacterium
CTCGGCTGTGCCCACCATAGTGAGGCGCCACGATGGCTTCGCGGCCCACCGGCCCGCTGGCCCGGGGCGGTGACGCGGCAGAGTTCTCGCCGATTGGCCCCGCGTGCGACCATCATCGGTCGGATGGCACGAATCACCTTGACGGCACGCGCCCGGCAAACCAACAGAACCCGGCGCCGCCTCGTGGCCGCCACCGGTGTCTGCACCATCGGGCTCTTCTTGTCGCTGACGGCCAAGCTCTTCGTGTGGCCTGCGCTGGACCCGGTCGAGGGCACCAGCGCCGACGCCGTGCTTGTCCTGGGTGGGCCGGGGCCCCGCCTGAGCTTGGCAGCCGAGCTGGCCCGGCGCCACGCCGCCCCTTGGATGCTGGTCTCGGTGCCATCGGTGGAGTGGAACTGCCCGCATTTCGGCGTGTCGGGGGTCCGGGTCGTCTGTTTCCGCCCCGATCCCTTCTCGACCCAGGGTGAGGCCCGCTACTTCGGCAAGCAGGCGCAGCTCCATGGGTGGCGCAGCGTCGTGGTGGTGAGCTCGGTGGCTCAGGCGACCCGGGCCAGGTTGAGGGTCCGCCGTTGTTTCCCCGGGACGGTCAAGGTGGTGGGTGCGCCCCTGTCCCCCGCCAGGTTCGCATACGGCGTGGTCTACGAATGGGGTGCGCTGGCCAAGGCGCTGCTCTGGCAGACCGGCTGCTGAGCCTGCCGGCCTGGCCCCAGGTCAGGGTTCGCTCGCCGCCAGCCGGGCCGCGGCGGCATCGTCGGGCGCCCCGACGGCCCTGGCCAGAAGCTCAGCGCCCTGGCGGTACCGGCGTATCTCCTCGGCGACCGTCGCCGGGCCCCACCGCAGGGCCGGGGCCATGAGCGACGCCACTTCGGCGGCGAGATCCGCGGCCCCTCCGGGTTCCTCGACGGCGAGGCGGGTCCGGCGCGCCATGACGTCGTCAAGATGGAGAGCGCCCTCGTGGGTGACGGCGTGGACGACCTCTGCCCGCAGGTAACGGGTCGGCCGCCCGCACGCGGCGCCGAGCGGCGCTCCCAGCGAGGGGTTCTCCGAGCTCAGGCCGAGCACCTCGCCCACCTGGCCGCCGTAGCGGTGCAGGAGGTGCTCGGTACCGGCGTCGTCCGGCCACGGCTGGCCTGCGCAGGGGCCCCCGTCGACCATGACCTGAGCGAAATGGCGGGCGCCGAGCAACGGGATGGCGCGGGTGCGCGACGCCGGGGCTGTCAGACCCGCTTCTCGCACCGCGGCATCCACGGCGTCGGCGGCCATGACGCGATAGGTCGTGTACTTGCCCCCCGAGACGACTACGAACCCCGGCGCCGGGCACCCCACGGCGTGCTCGCGCGACAACCTGGCCGTGGCGCCGGCCTCCCGGCTGTCCCCGCCGCTCTCGCCGGGCCCGCGCACGACGCCCTCGCCCGCCACCAGGGGCCGCAGCCCGGCGAAGGCACCCGTCACGTCACCCCGCCCCAGTGGCCTGCGCAGGACGCCGTTGACCCGGGCCAGGATGTAGTCGACATCGGCCGCCGTCGGCAATGGGCACGACTTGTCGTACGGCCAGTCCGTGTCCGTGGTCCCGATCACCCAACGTCCCTGCCACGGCAGTACGAAGAGAACGCTGGTCTCGGTCCGCAGGATCAGGCCGGCGCGGCTGTCCACGCGGTCAGCGGGCACCACCAGATGGGCCCCTTTGGATGGGCGCACCCTGACAGCCCTGCCCTGGCCGGCCAGGTCCTCGGTGTCCTCCGACCAGACACCGGTGGCCGACACGACGACGCGGGCCGCCACCTCGTGCTCCTGGCCGGACTCGGTGTCTACGACCCGGGCGCCGACGACCCGGCCCTGCCTGGTCAGCAGGCCAGTGGCCCGGGCCCGGTTCACGACCGCGGCCCCATAGAGGGCGGCCGTGCGAACCAGCTCGGTAACGAACCTGGCGTCGTCGACCTGACCATCGTGGTAGAGCACGGCACCCGTGAGGGCCGAAGGGCGCAGAGCCGGTGCCGTCGCCAGGGCCTGTGCCCGGCTCAGATGGCGGTGCCAGGGGAGCGCACCGGTCCCTCCGAAGCGAGCCACGGCCCCGCCCATCAGGTCATAGAGGCCCACACCGGCACCGACGGCGAGGCGCTCCAGCACGGGCGTGTGCAGCGGGTAGAGGATGGGCACCGGCCTGACCAGGTGCGGGGCCAGTCGCCCGAGGAGCAGGGACCGCTCCCGCAGGCCTTCGTGCACCAGATGGAAATCGAGCATCTGCAGGTAACGCAAACCACCGTGCACCAGCTTGCTCGAGCGGCTCGAAGTCCCCGCAGCCCAGTCGACGGCCTCGACCAAGCCGGTCCGCAGGCCCCGCGACGCGGCGTCAAGGGCTACGCCGGCGCCGGTCACGCCCCCACCGATAACGAGGACGTCCAGCACCTCCCCGGAGATGCGCCGCAGCTGCTGCGCACGGGCGGGGGGGCTCAGCTCGCTTGGGGGGTACCTCATCACCTGACGCTCGCAGCCTAGCGTTGGGTGGTCGGAAGGGAGGCCCGTTGTGCCCGAGCTCGTGGGTGCGCTGGACCAGGGGACGACCAGCACCCGTTTCATGGTCTTCGACGGTGAGGGTCGCGAGGTGGCCAGGCACCAGCTCGAGCACACCCAGATCCTCCCCAGGGCGGGCTGGGTGGAGCACGACCCCGTCGAGCTGCTCGAGCGCACGCGCACTGTCATCGGCGCCGCCCTGCGCTCGGCCGGGCTGACCTCAGGCGACCTGGTCGCCGTGGGCATCGCAAACCAACGCGAGACGACGGTCGTTTGGGACAGGCGCACGGGGCGGCCCTACACCAACGCCATCGTCTGGCAGGACACCCGTTCGGCCCCCCTCGTCGCGGCGATGGCTGCCGACGGGCGTGGCGACGTCGTACGCGAGCGCAGCGGGCTCCCGCCGGCCACGTACTTCTCGGGCGGCAAACTGGCGTGGGCACTCGAAAACATCGACGGCCTGAGGACGGCAGCCGAGGCGGGGGATGCCTGCGCTGGGACGGTGGACAGCTGGCTGGTATGGAACCTCACCGGTGGCCCGAAGGGCGGGCTCCACCTGACCGACGTGACCAACGCCAGTCGCACGATGCTCATGGACCTGCGCACCAGGCAATGGGACGACCAACTGCTCGGGCTGTTCGGCGTGCCCCGGCACATGCTCCCCGCCATAGTCGCCTCTTCGGGGGAGTTGGGCGAGGTCCGCCTGGCCGAGGCGGGGAGCACTCCCCTCAAGCTGGGTGCCGTGCTTGGCGACCAGCAGGCGGCGATGGTCGGCCAGGTCTGCCTCTCGCCGGGCGACTCCAAGAACACGTACGGTACGGGCAACTTCCTCCTGATGAACACCGGGTCGCGCATAGTGCGGTCGCTGCACGGGCCTGTGACCACCG
>JAKACE010000373.1 GCA_021821705.1 Actinomycetes bacterium
CGCCCCGAATGGTCCAGCCCAGCCTGGGGCGCTCCGGCGGCCAGCTCGTCCCCCCACCACGCAACCGACGTACCGAGCCTGCCGTCGGCTCGCTCCTGGCCCCGGGCCAGCACCAGGACGGGACCGACCGACCAGCCCTCGCCGGCACTGGAGAAAAGGTGCACCGATCCGCTCCCGCCGTACTCGTACGGGGCTCCCACGGCCAGGCGGTCCCCGGCCAAGGCCACCGACGTCCCAAAAGCCGAGGTGCCCGCGGCCGGGCCCGGGGCCAGCTCGGCGACACGGTGCCACCGGCCGCCTTCTTCCCGGAACACGTAGGCCGCACCGGCACCCGAAGCGTGGCCGGGGGCCCCGACCACGGCAGTGCCACCGACCAGCGAGGCAGAGGCACCGAAGGCATCGCCCGCCGAACCGTCGCCGGCTCGCAGCGTCTGAGCCAGGGACCACCCCAGTCGACCATGAAGGTAGACGTACGCCTCTCCCGGCACATTGCCGTTGGCACCCACCTGGTCGGCGCCCACCAGGATGATGCCGTTGCCGACCGCCACACTGGACCCGAACCCCTGGTGAGGCGCTGGTCCGGGCGGTTGCAGGACGGCCTGCAACCTCAGGCGCCCGCCGGAGAGGGAGAACACCTCGACCAACCCGGCCTGGCCCGGGCCACCCAGGTGGTCCCCGACGGCCAGGAGCCCGCCGTGCGCTGCCATGGCCCCGCCGAGGTCACCGGTGGCAGGACCGGCCAGCAGCTGGGCGAAGTGGCCGGCCGGAGCACGGAAGTGGACGACCAGCGCAGCCGGGCCCGCCGGGCCGCCGCAGCCACCGACCAGGACGGCAACCGCCGCCGTCACAGCCCCGAGCGCCGCCGCCGGCGTGAGCCGGGGCCTGACGGCGCCCGGCTCGGAGCGCCTCAACGCAGCAGCGCCTCCGGCGCCAATGCGACGATGCCACTGGCGCCCGCTGCCCGGACCTCACCCAGCCGGCTCCAGAAAGTCGAGGCCTCGACGACCAGGTGGACCGCCACCAAGTCGTCGCGCCCGGCCAGGGGTAGCACCGTAGGTGACGCCAGCCCAGGGAAGATACCGACGAGCTCGTCCAACCTGGCCCGGGGGATGTGGAGCATCACGTAGCGCTGGCGGCGGGCGTCGATGGCAGCGCCGAGCCGCAGGGCGAGATCGCTCAAGGCGCCCTGCTCGGAATGGACGAACAGAGCTTCGCACGGGGCGATGGTGGCCAATGCCCGCAGGCGGTTCTGGCTCAGGCTGGTGCCCGTCTGGCGAAGGTCGACAATGGCGTCGGCCATCCCGGCGGCGCACACACCCTCGAGAGCGCCGCCCATGGCGACCACGGCGACGTCCACACCTCTGGCACCGAACCAAGCGGCCGTCGCTCTCGGCAGGTGGGTGGCCACCACGGCGCCGGCCAGGTCCTCGACCGAGGTCCGCCCGTCGTCGTCACGGCTGGCGACAACCAGGTCGGACTGGGAGACACCGAGGGGTACGGCGGCGTAGGCCTCGAGGCCTTCCTCCAGCACAATGTCGGTGGACAGGAAGGCGGCGTCCACCCGCCCGGCGGACAACCATGCCGCCGCGTCGCGAGGCCGCATCTCTATGAACTCCACCCCGTCGAGCAGGGCGCGGGCCCCGGTGCCGCGAAAAGCCGAGGTCCGGTAGCCGGCCAGGTCGAGCAGGGCCATCACGTCGTCGCGCAGACGTCCGCGGGACGGTACGGCTACCCGGGCCGTCACCGGCGCCTCGCGGCCAGCTCGGCCACGACCTCGTCGAAGTCGACGCCGGCGTCGACGAGCCCAACGAGCAGGTGGAAAACAAGATCCGCTGCCTCGGCTGCCACCCGGGCCAGGTCCGGCTCCGAGCGGCCCAACTCCAGGCATACCTCGAAGGACTCCTCCATGATCTTGCGCTGGATGCGTTCGGGGTTGTCGAACAGCGACGCCGAGTACGAACCGGACGGGCGGTTGACACGGCGGTCGCGAAGCAGGTCCTGGAGCTCGTGGATGGTCGACGGCACCCCCACATCTTCGCCGATGCCGCCCCAGGGGGGCGAGCCGAGCCGGGACCGGCGAGCCGGCCCCCGCTCCGAGTGGACGGAGGCGGCTGGCCGGCACCCGCCCCCACGCCGTCGTGGTCCGGAGCCCGCAGGCTCGTGCCCAGCGTATGACGAGTCTCTGACATCGCTGTCAGGTGAAAGGCCCTCACCCGGAAGGGCGGCGACAATGGCCGTCTTGGGACCAGTAGGGTGCCTTGACAAGCCGCCAGGCCCAACTACTATCAATGTCGATTACTAGGACAACGTTGTCAGACGGCCTCGATAAGGGCGCCTGACCCGGGAGAGGGGCTGAGCCGAGAAGTGGGCGTACCGCCCTCTGGGGGGCGACGCCACTGCAGCGCGGATTGTACCTACGTTGTCGTAAAGAGGGTGAAAACCGCAGCCATGTCGAGGGGGAGGGAGCCGGGCACCTATGGCGAGTGACGCGCCAGGACATGCTGGGACGGACGTGCCCCGGCCAGGGGGCCCAAACCCCCGGCTTGCGGCCCTGGCGGCACAGGGCGGAGACCGGTTACGCGCCTGGCGCCAAGCCGAAGCCACCGCTGGTGGAGGTCCGGGGACAGCCCGTCGTCCCTACATTGCCGGCACGGACGGTCGCTCCACGGCAGTGCCCGCCTGCAACATGACACCGGAGTCATGCTACGCTCGCTGAGGGCTCACGCAGGATGCCGCGTGAGCACTGGCCGAGGCCGTTGCCAACACTCGTGCCGTTCGCAGGCACGGCGCCAAGGGGGCATCGGGCTGGCCACGGGGAAGTCAACATCTAGGGGGTGGGAGGCCGATGACGAATGACCAGGCTGAGCCTGTCGACGGCTCGGCGATGACGCGTCCGGTCGACCGGGCCGACACCAACAGCGCTGTGCCGGTGGTGTCCGTGGAAGGCATCACAAAGCATTTCGGCAGCGTTCAGGCCCTCCGGGGTGTCGACCTCGAGATCAATGCCGGCGAGGTCGTGGGCCTCGTGGGCGACAACGGCGCCGGCAAGTCGACCCTGGTCAACATCCTTTCGGGGGGCCTGCAGCCCAATTCGGGCGTCATCCGGGTGGACGGCCAGCGGGTTTCGCTGTCCTCCTCGCTCGATGCCCGCCGCATGGGCATCGAGACCGTCTACCAGGACCTGGCACTGGCACCGGATCTCAGTGTGTGGGCGAACATCTTCCTGGGCCGCGAGGAGCTCGTCAAGGGCCCGCTGCGGTACCTCGGCTGGCTCAACCGGCGGTTCATGATCGCATCGGCCGAGAAGGACCTCGAGCGTACCCGCATCCGTATCGGCTCGGTCGGCTCTGTAGCCGGGCGACTGTCGGGTGGCCAGCGCCAAGCCATCGCCGTCGGA
>JAKACE010000374.1 GCA_021821705.1 Actinomycetes bacterium
CGGCGGGGTTGGTGCCCCACCACCCGCGGGCGCCTCTTTTCACCAACGCCGGCATGAACCAGTTCATCCCCTACTTCCTCGGTGAGGAGGCTCCTCCCTACCCCCGGGCGACAAGCGTCCAGAAGTGCGTGAGGGTGAGGGGCAAGCATGACGACATCGAGCAGGTCGGGCGCACCCCCAAGCACGCCACCTTCTTCGAGATGCTCGGCAACTTCAGCTTCGGCGACTACTTCAAGCGCGAGGCCATCGCCTGGGGCTGGGAACTGCTCACAGAGACGCTCGGCCTGGAGGCGGACCGGCTCTGGGTAACTGTGTACACCGACGACGACGAGGCCGCCGACATCTGGGCCGACGAGATCGGCGTCCCGCGGGAGCGCATCCAGCGCACCGGTGAGGACAACTTCTGGGAGATGGGCGACACGGGACCGTGCGGGCCGTGCTCGGAGATCCACTACGACCGCGGCCCAGAGTGGGGTGCGGGCGGCGGCCCCGTCGGTGGTGGCGAGGAGCGCTTCGTCGAGCTGTGGAACCTGGTGTTCCAGACCTACGACCGACAGAGCTCGGGGGAGCTGGTCCCCCTGCCCAAGCCCTGCATCGACACGGGTGCCGGTTTCGAGCGGCTCCTGGCCGTCCTGGAGGGGGCGCACTCGGTGTGGGAGACCGACGTCCTGAGGGACCTCATCGCCCGAGCCGAGTCCCTCACGGGACGCCGCTATGGCGACGACTCAGAGGCCGACGTGGCACTGCGGGTGCTCGCCGACCATGCCCGGACGATGTCGTTCATGATCTCGGACGGAGTCGTGCCCTCCAATGTCGACAGGGGGTACGTACTGCGCCGGATCATACGCCGGGCCGTGCTGCGGGCCAGCCTCCTCGGTACGGACCGGCCGGTGTGCCCGGGCCTGGTCGAGGCGGTGGTGCAGGTCATGGGCCCCGCCTACCCGGGGTTGGTGGCCAATGCGGACTTCGTTGCCACCGTCGCAGGGCGAGAGGAGGAGCGCTTCCGGTCCAGCCTGCGTTCGGGCATGACCCTGCTCGAGGCCGAGCTGGCCGCTGGTGCCGGCATCGGGGGTGAGACGGCCTTCCGCCTCCACGACACCCACGGGTTCCCGATCGAGCTCACGCGCGAGATCGCCGCCGGCCGCGGCGCCGGCGTTGACGAGAGCGGCTTCGCCCGGGCGATGGAGCGCCAGCGCGAGCAGTCACGCGAGGGCGGCCGGGCCAAGGCCGACGGGGCGGGGCCCAACGCGGCGGATTACCGCGAGATCGTGGAGCAGTTCGGCCCGACCCGCTTCACCGGGTACGCAGTGCTCGAGGACGAGGGGCGTGTCGTGGCCGTGCTGGACGGCCCGGAGCCGGGCCAGGTGGAGATCTTCCTGGACAGGACACCCTTCTACGCCGAGTCGGGCGGCCAGGTGGGAGACACGGGCACCATCAGCACCGCCGAGGGCCGCGCCCGGGTCATGGGCACCACGGCGGCCCTTCCCGGCCTCCACCGCCACCTGGCCGTGGTGGAGTCGGGCACGCTGGCCCCGGGGCAGGAGGCGACGGCCGTTGTCGACGCCGAGCGCCGGGCAGCCATACGGCGTAACCACACCGGCACCCACCTTTTGCACTGGGCGCTGCGCGAGGTCCTGGGCAGCCATGTCAAGCAGCAGGGGTCACTCGTCGCGCCCGACCGGCTGCGCTTCGACTTCACCCACTACGCCCAGGTCTCCCGGGCGGAGCTGGACAAGGTCGAGGACCTGGTCAACAGTCAGGTGCTGGCCGACATGGAGGTCGTCACCGAGGAGATGCCCCGCGGCGAGGCGGAGGCCAAGGGGGCTATCGCCTTCTTCGGGGAGAAGTACGGCGAGCACGTCCGGGTCGTGCATGCCGGTGAGCGTTCGGTTGAGCTGTGCGGTGGCACCCATGTGGAGCGCCTGGGCATGATCGGCCCGCTCGAGATCGTCTCCGAGGCGTCGATCGGCTCAGGTATCCGCAGGGTCGAGGCGCTCACCGGGACAGCCACGCTCGAGCGACTGCGGCACAACGAGAGCCGGCTGGCTCACGCCGCCGAGCTGCTGAAGACGACGCCCGAAGACGTCGCCGCCGCGCTCGAGAGGAGGCTGGCGGAGCTTAGGGCCGCCCACGACGAGCTGCGCTCGGCCCGCCAGGCGGGTTTGGCGGGGGAGGCGGCGAGGCTGGCGGGGCTCGCCGTCGACGGCGCCGTGGTGGCGCGCCGTGACGGTCTGGCACCGGACTCCATGCGCGAGCTGGCAGGTGCGGTACTGGCGCAGCCGGCCGTCGAGGCGGTGGTGCTCGGCGGCAGCCCCGAGGAGGGCAAGGTTTCGCTCGTGGCTGCGGTGGCCAAAGGTTTCCGCATCGCAGCGCCCGACCTGGTGTCGGGGGCGGCACGCGTGGTCGGCGGCGGCGGCGGCGGCCGCAACCCCGAGCTGGCGATGGCCGGGGGCCGGGATGCGGCGCGCCTCGACGAGGCCCTGGCCTGGGCCCGCGAGAGGCTCGAGGAGGTAACCAAGTGAACAACTGGACCGAAGTGCCGGAAGCCGTGCACGGCCCGGGCCGGGTGCTCGGTGTAGACCTCGGGAGCCGGCGCATCGGTTTGGCCGTCTCGGACGACGCCAGGCGCGTCGCCACGGCACTGACGGTGCTGCACAGGGGCGGTTCCCACGCCGAAGACCACGACGGTCTGGCCGGGGTGCTGGCCGAGACGGGTGCCAACCTGGTCGTCATCGGGTTGCCGCTGTCGCTCTCGGGCACCGTCGGCCCGGCCGCCACGGCTGTACAGGCCGAGGTGGCCGAGCTCCGGGAGGCTCTGGCGGTGCCGGTCGAATGTTGCGACGAGCGTTACAGCACCGTCATAGCCCAGCGGGCCCTGGCTGCGGGTGGGCGTCGCCCCAGGGCCAGGCGGGCCGTGGTCGACAAGGTGGCGGCTACGGCGATCCTGCAGACCTGGCTGGACCGCCAGCGGGCCCACGGTGGCGGTACCCGCCAGGGCCAGGAGGCCGGTGCGCTCGGGCCGTCCGGGCGAGCGGGCTGAGGGCGATGGCGACGGGGGGTCGTAGGCCGGTCGACGCCGAGAGCGACCTCAGCGACAGCGATGGAGCGCTATTGCCGGACGCCGGGGATAACGCCGAGGCCGGCTACGGGCAGAGGCGGCCCGCCGAGTGGGACGGGGCATACGACGGCCATTACGAGGGCACCGACGGCGCCTACGAGGAGGGGGTCTACGAGGAGGGGGCCTACGGGGAGGGGGCCTACGAGGACGGCGAGTACGAGGACGGCGAGTACGAGGACGGAGGCGGCACGCCGGGTGACCTCGTCGGCCTGAGTGATGGCGGCACGCCGGGTGACGGCGGCACACCGGCCGGCGGCGGCACACC
>JAKACE010000375.1 GCA_021821705.1 Actinomycetes bacterium
ACCAGGACGCCCTGACCGGGCTGGGCAACCGCCACAGCATGATCGAGCACCTGCAGCAGGCCGTGCGCAGCTCACCAGCTGTCGGGCCCCGGGCAGCCGTGCTGCTTGTCGACCTGGACTCGTTCAAGGGCATCAACGACGTCCACGGGCACATGGTCGGTGACGGTGTCCTGCGCATGGCCGCCCGGCGCCTGACCGAAGTGGTGGGCGAAGGTGGTTCGGTGTACCGGGCCGGCGGGGACGAGTTCGTCGTGCTGCTCGACCAGGTGAGCGAGCAGGACGCCGCCAGCCTCGCCGAGTCGCTGCTTGCCGCTCTCCATGGCCCGATCGACCTTCAAGCCGCCTGCCACGACCTCGACATGGGCCCGGAGGGCGCCCCGGCCACGACGCTCCAGCTCACCGCCAGCGTAGGTGTCGCCATGGCCGAGCCGGACCGCCCCGCCGGCACCGCCCACCGCGACGTCGGCAGTGCCCTGGTCCGAGACGCCGACACGGCCATGTACCGGGCCAAGGCGGCCGGCCGGGCACGGGTCGAGTTCTACCGGCCCGACCTGAAGGACTGGGCGCTCACCCGGAAAAAGAGCGTCGAGACCCTGGCCGAGCAGGTGCAGCAGCTCCGGGACGAGAACCGGGCTCTGGCCGAGGCGGCCAGTGTCGACTACCGAACAGGGCTGGCCAACACCGCCACGTTCGACGCCGACCACGAGCAACTGCACGCCCGCCTCAGGCGAGCCGGCGAGCCGTACTCGATAATGCTCGTCGACATCGACCGCTTCCACGAGTACAACACCGCCTACGGCTACCTGCGGGGCAACGAGGCCCTGGCCCGGGTGGCCGCCTCACTGGCGGGGGCCATGCGCAAGGGTGACCGCGCCTACCGCTATGGAGGCGAGGAGTTCGCCGCCCTGCTGCCCGGCACCCGCGTCGACGGTGCCGAGGTCGTAGCCGAGCGCACCAGGGGAGCAGTGGAGGCCCTCGGGATCGAGCACCCGAACAACCCCAGCGGGGTCGTGACAGTGACGGTGGGGGTACTGGAGGCCGAGCCGGCGCAGGCGAAGCCCTCGGACACCTTCGAGGCGGTCAACGCCCTGTTGCTGAAGGGCAAGGACGCCGGGCGCAACCAGGTCGTCGCCCCGGACGCGGCCTGAACCACAGCCGGTTGCCCACGGCCGGTACAGTGGCGCCGTACGCAGGAGGTTGACGTGACCGAACCTGGTGACAACCTGGGACGGGTGCTCGCTCTGTGGGGCGAGATGGCCCGTACCGGCTCGACCGAGGCCCTGGGCGAAGTGTTGGCACAGGACGTGGTGTGGCAGGGCCTACTACCCGAGCTGGCCTGCCACGGCCGTGACGAGGTGCTGCAATTGCTCGGCCGGGCCCGTGGCGGCCGCCTGCCGAGGGCCACCCGGGTCGAGGCCGAGGAGGTCGGTGACCGCGTCGTCCTGACCATCGCCAGCCCCGAGATCGGCCCCGGGCCAGAAGGCACGACCCTGGAGGCAGGAACGCCCCGCACACTGGTGCTCTACTTCGATGGCGGGAGCATCGTCAGGATGGAGAGCTTCGCCACCCGCCAGGAGGCTCTCGCCACAACCGGCTGAGCGCGCAGAGTGGTCCCGCCAGGGGGCTGTGCTACCCCTGTGCTACCATTTGGAGCAATGGCTGTCCGCAAGAAGCGCTCCGTCTCCCTGCCGCCCGAGCTCGACGCCCGCATCGAGGCCGCCGCCGCGGAGGCCCGTACAACCTTCAGCGGTTGGCTGGCCGAGGCGGCCCGCAAGGAGTTCACCGTCCAAGCGGGCCTCGGAGCAGTTGCCGAGTGGGAGGCGGAGAACGGGCCGCTCAGTGAAGACGAACTGGCCGAAGGCGAACGCTGGGCACGCGGTGCACTCCGAGACGCACGAGAGAGCGGCCCGAGCCGGCAGCGCAGCGCCTGATGGGCGTCACCTACGACGCCGGTGCGCTTATCGCTGGCGAGCGGTCGGAGCGCAGGTTCTGGGCACGGCACCGGGCCCTGCTCGTCGCCCGCCAGGTGCCGATCGCCCCCGCACCGGTCGTCGCCCAGGTGTGGCGCGGCGGCGCCCGCCAAGCCAACCTGGGCCGCCTGCTCACAGGGTGCCTGGTCGAAGCCCTCAGCTCCGACCAGGCCCGCGCCGTCGGCAACCTGCTCGGGCGAGCGGGCCGCACCGACATCGCCGACGCCACGGTGGTCGAAGGAGCACTGCGCCGGCACGACATGGTGATCACCAGCGACCCTGATGACCTCCTTGCACTGGCCGGCGCGGCTGGCAGCCACTTGGCCGTGGAGCCACCGTGAGCAGGTGGTCCGAGATCTGGTCCAAAGAACCCAGCCAGCTCAGGCCTAGCAGCCCAGCCCCAATGTCAAGGGCGCGGTGGCGTACGACACCACGGCCTACCCGGCTACGGCTGGCGGGTGCTTCACGCCGTCGGTTTGACCTCTGCGCCCTGGGAGCGGGCGACGCTGAGGACGAGCGTGTCCGTGTCCTCGAGCAGGAACGGGTCGCGCAGAGTGCACATCAACAGGGCCGACACATGGGCGATGTCCGGGCGGCGCCTCGAGAAGAGCAAGTTCCAGTTGGGCCGCTCGGGGAGGCAGGGCGGCTCCCAGCCCAGACGGGTCAGGCGCTCCTCGTCGGCCTCGGACCAAGCGTCGGCGGCGGCCAGGTAGTTGTTGGAGACGGCCTCGGCGTAGATCGACCCGTCCCGCTCAACGAGCAGGCGCACGTACCGCCGGTGGGCATCCTCCGCCAGCACCACCCAACGCCGGGCGTGGCGGACCATGGGGGCCAGCAACTCTTCGACCCGCTCGCCGAGGTCGGCCAGCCGCACGGACATCGACCACTCCGGGGGGAGCACCCTCACTGCGCCCATGGCCCCCTTCTTACCCCAGCAGCCGCCCGGGAGACCGCATTTCCACCTGCGGCTTCTGCGGCATCTCGGTTGGGCGCCTGCCGGCTTCCTACGTCTTCACAGTTCGGCGAGCTTCCTTCGCAGGAGAGGGTCGATCACCACCCAGCCACCGCGGCCGGGGGTACCGCGTTGTTCGATGAAGCCCGCACCCATGAGAGCGTCGATGGCGCTCTTCACCCTAGGAGGCGGGCCAAGGCGGTAAGGCGGCTCGCCCAGGGCTATCGCCCGGCACACAGGGAAGGCGTGCCGGCCCAGTTCGCGCAGGTATTCGACATCTTTTTCCAAGGCGGCGGCGTCGGCTCTCATGGCAAGCTCCATCGCGGCAGCGGGGTGCTCGGTGGTGACCCGCCCATCGTCGGCGAGGACGGCGGCGAGGAAGCTCTGCTGCGCCAGGAGCATGACCATGCGGGCCTGGCTCTCTCCGCTGCGCAGTAGATCTGTTATGCCGGCTTCAGA
>JAKACE010000005.1 GCA_021821705.1 Actinomycetes bacterium
TGACTTGGCGGAAGCCGCTTTGCCTGCGGCGGACTTGTTTGCGGCAGCGGACTTGTTTGCGGCAGCGGACTTGTTTGCGGCAGCGGACTTGTTTGCGGCAGCGGACTTGTTGGCGGCAGCGGACTTGTTGGCGGCAGCGGACTTGTTTGCGGCAGCGGACTTGTTTGCGGCCACCTTCTTGGCGGCGGCTTTGGTCGCGACCACACGGGTCGTTGCCCGGGTGCCACCCTCCCGGGCATCCCCTGCCAGATTCGCCGGGGCCTTCCTAGCGGCAGTCTTCGCCACCGCAGCGGGTTGCCCGGTCGGAGCGGTACGGTCCGCCGGCGCCCGCCTCGAAGCTCTACCCGCCTGCGCCGGAGGCTCAGCGGCCTTCGGTCCCGCCAGCGGCCGGGCCGAGGCCACGCCGACCGCCGATGCGGCCCTGCCGGCCGTAACGGTCTGCTTCGTGGTGGTCTTGGTCGCCTTCCTGGCTGGTCCTGGCTCCTTGGCCGCAGCAGCGACCCCGGCGGGCGCCGCCGCCTTCCTCGCGCCGACGCGCTTGGTGGCGCTAGGAGCTTGTTCGGCTACCGCCCCCGCTCGAGCGCCCTCTGCGGCCCTCCGGGCGGCCGGCGCCCTGAGCCTGGAGGCAGCCGACGCCTGGCCCGGCGACGCCTCCCTCGTCGGGCTCAACAGGAGCTCGGGCGTCCTGGCCGCGCCGGCTGCCTTGCGGGGCCTAGCGGCTCCGGCCGGTGCAGCCGAAGCCCGCGAGGCCTTCGATGCCTTGAGGGCCCTGGAGCTGACTTTGGCTGCGTCGACTGGCACCTCCCCGACCGTGGCAACCCGGCTCGCAGTACCGGCCGCGTTCGCCGGCGGCTCCGCCGCCTTGGTCGCCCTGGGCCGGACCACCTTGGCTGGCACAGCCGCCACAGCCCCCCGACCGGCAGCTGCCCCGGCCCTCGGCCTCGGCGCCTCTGCGGCCGGAACCGGCGCACCCTCGGCCGCCTTGGCCGCCCTGGCCCTGGTACTACGAGCCGTGGTGCCTGACGGAGCGGTGACCTGGCCACCATCACCGGGGACCGAGGGGGCAGGCCCCTCGTGGTCCGCCGAAGCCACTGCCACGGCGCCCGTTCGCCTACGGCTCGGCCTCGCCGGGGGTGCATCCTCACGGGTGCCCGGCACGGCCTCGGCCTCTGCGGTCGGGGCGCGGGTGCCGGCGGCGCGGGACCTGGAGGAGCGCCGGCGCGTCCCGCCTACCGCCTCTGCACCATCACCTTCGGCGGCGGAGCCGGGACGGTGGATCTCGGCCTCTATGGTTTCCTCCGTCGGTGAGCCCGCTACGTGAGCGAAACCGGGAAGGGCCAGTTCCACCCCGCGGCGCATTGCGTCCAGAGCCTGCACGACGAAGGTCTCCGGCTCGCCCTTGCGCAGCACATCGCGCGCCGCACGCGGGGGCGGGTCGCCCATGGCGGACAATGGGATGTAACAGCGCGTGCCCTCGACCGACACAAATGCGCCGTGCGACGAGAACTCGTCCACAGTACCGACCACCTCGGCGCCCAGAGGGTGAGCGGCAATGAAGGTTATGAACGAGTACGGCTCGTTGAGCGGTTCGGAGGGAGCCTCACGGCCGCGGCGCCGGCGCCGGCGTTTACCTGCCGGCTCCTCCGGGGTCACCGCCTCTTCGACCGCCGCCGCGATTGCCCGCTGGACGCGGCGCTCACCTCCGGGGCGGTGCCTGGTGCGCTCGGCGGCCACCAGGCCGCTTTCCTCTCCTGTCTGCTTTTCGTCCTGGCGCCGGCGACGCTTGGCCTCTTTCACGGCCTCACGGCTCTTGGGGCCGCGAACAGGGCTGCGGGGGGTGAAAATCCACCCGACTCCTGGGACAGGCTTGCCCCCGATGAGGCGACCCTTGTCGAAGAGCCATTCGTACTCGCCGTGGAACTCCTGGAAAGAGTCGTTGGAGAGCACCGAGGCACCGATCTTGTCGGCCACCCTCAAAAGGAACGCATCCCCGCGGCCTATAGCCCCAGCTGGAGGCGACACTATGTCGGCGTCGAGCTCCGCCTGCTCGAACATCTCCCTCTCCTCGGGTGGTATCCGGTGGCCGAAGGTCGCGTCCACGACGACGGTCACTACGTCGTCCGGGTTTTCGGCCAGGAACTCCCGAACCGCTTGGTCGAGCTGCTTGAGGCTGGGAAGCGAACTGCCCTCTGTGGCAATGTTCGAGCCGTCCACGACAACGTGACGAGCTGGCATCTGTCTCCTGTTTTTTCGGTTAGTGCGGTCCGCCCCCGGAAGCGGGCGAACGCGCGCTCGCCGCACCGGGGCCAGGGGCCGCGGAACAGAGCCCTGGCCGGCTCACCGCCACCGGGCCGCGGTCACCGAAGTGACCCGCACGGTGCGGTCGGGCTACCAGGGACCTGCCCCTTTGCCCAACAGTTTGCCATCCCTGCGAGCGATGGTGGCGCATCCCGCCCAACGCCGCCCCGGCACTGGCCGCCAGGGGCCCCTTGCAGCCCGGTGGCCGGTCGGGCCGGGAGCCAAGTCGCCGGGCCGGCAGAACACCAAGCCTACCGCCATCCCGGGCACTGACCTTCGCTTGGCGGCCCCTAGAGGGGGCCGCCGGTCCCGCAGGCAGGCGGCCCGCCCGGGCCGGTGTACGCCTGAGCCGGTCAGGCCCCGAGGGCCCGGCTGAGGACGTCCTCCTGCTCCAGCTCGTGCAGGGTGTGGCTGCCGGTCGCCGGTGAACCGGACGCCGCCCGGGACACGCTGGACAACGGACGGTCCCCGACTAGCGGGCGCAGGCGCTCGAGGACGAACACCCTTGCACCCATGTTGGCCGGCTCCTCCTGCGCCCACACGACCTCCTTGGCGGCACCGTAGCGGTCCAGAACGGCAGAGATCTGCTCGGCGGGCCACGGGTGGAGCTGCTCCAGCCGCACGACGGCGACGTGGCCGAGCTGGCGCTGAGCCTTGGCTCCGAGAAGGTCGAGGCTGGCCTTGCCTGTGGCAAAGACCACCCGGCGCACCTCGTCGGGGGATGCCTGGGGGTCGTCCAGCACCTCCAGGAAACTGCCCCGGGTCAGATCCTCGACGTCGCTGTAGGCCTCCTTGGCCCTCAGGTAGCGCTTGGGCGTGAACAGGATGAGGGGCTTGGCCTGAGGACTGTAGACCTGGCGCCGCAGGAGGTGGAACAGCTGGCCCGCCGTAGTGACGTTCGCCACGCGCATGTTGTCCTCGGCGCACAGGGTCAGGAAGCGCTCCATACGGGCCGAGGAGTGCTCAGGGCCCTGCCCCTCGTAGCCGTGGGGCAACAGGAGGGCGAGGCGCGACCTCTGCTCCCACTTGACCTCCGAAGCAGCAAGGAACTGGTCCAGGACTATCTGGGCACCGTTGGCGAAATCGCCGAACTGCGCCTCCCAGGCCACCAGGGCGTCGGGCGCGTAGAGCGAATAGCCGTACTCGAAACCGAGTGCGGCGTACTCGGACAGGAGGGAGTCGTAGACGAAGAAGCGACCGGCCCCGTCGGTTGCGGCCGCGAGCCCTGCCAACGGCACGTGCTCGTCTCCGGTGCGGTAGTCGACGTACACGGCGTTGCGGTGGCCGAAAGTGCCACGGCGGGTGTCCTGGCCGCACAGGCGCACATCGCGCCCCTCCAGGACCAGCGTGCCGTACGCCAGGGCCTCTCCCAGGGCCCAGTCGACCTGGCCCGCCGCCCACAGCTTCGCCCTCGCCTCGAGCACCCGGGCGACCTTGGGGTGCAGCGTGCAACCCTCGGGCGCAGACGTGAGGGCGTCTACGATCCCGGCCAGCACGTCGGCCTCGACCCCGGTTGGCAGCGCGGGCTCGGCCGGGGCCGGCGCCGGCACCGCAGGCAGCTCGGTCAGATGGGGTGGTGCCGACGCCCGGGTTTCGTCCAGCGCCACCTGCAGACGGCGGGAGAAGTCGGCCAATGCGGCCTCCGCCTCGTCGAGGGTGATGTCCCCCCTGCGCACCAGGGCCTCGGTGTAGAGCTTGCGGACGCTGCGGTGGTCCTTGATCAACTGGTACAGCAGGGGCTGGGTGAGCGACGGGTCGTCCTGCTCGTTGTGCCCGTAACGCCGGTAGCACACCATGTCGATGACCACGTCCTTGTGGAACTCCTGGCGGAACTCCAGAGCCAGGCGGGCCACCCGGACACAGGCTTCGGGGTCGTCGCCGTTGACGTGGAAGATCGGCGCCTGGACCATCTTGGCCACGTCGGTGGCGTAGACGGACGAGCGGGCCGACTCCGGGTTGGTGGTGAAACCGAGCTGGTTGTTGATCACCAGGTGGACCGTGCCACCAGTTTCGTAGGCGTCGAGCGCCGACATGTTGAGCAGCTCGGCCACGACACCCTGGCCGGCGAACGCGGCATCGCCGTGGACGAGCACGGGCAGCACGCGGTCACGGGCACCTGTCTCGCCCAGGTGGTCACGCAGGGCGCGGGCCATGCCCTCCACGACGGGCCCGACCGCCTCGAGGTGGGACGGGTTGGAGGCCAGGGCGACGTCCAGCTCACTCTCGTGGCGAGAGCGGAAGACGCCCCGGAACCCCTTGTGGTACTTGACGTCACCGGAGCCCTGCACGCTGGAGGGGTCGAGGTTGCCCTCGAACTCGCCGAACAGCTCCTGGTAGCTCTTGCCCACGATGTTGATGAGCACGTTGAGCCGCCCTCGGTGCGCCATGCCCATGACGGCGTGGAGGTGGCCGATGTCTGCGGCGTGGCCGAGAAGGGCATCGAGCAGCGGGATGGCGGACTCGGCACCTTCGAGGCCGAAGCGCTTCTGGCCAATGTACTTGGTTTCGAGGAAACGTTCGAGCGCCTCGGCCGCGTTCAGCCTCGAGAGGATGTGGCGGTGCTCCTCAGGCGCAAGGGTGCTCGACGCCCCCTCGACGTGCTGTTGGATCCAGCGCTTTTGCTCCGGCTCCATGATGTGCATGTACTCGACGCCCACGGTCCGGCAATAGGCATCGCGCAGTAACGAGAGGATGTCGCCGAGGCGCGTTCGCCCCTGCCCGGGGAAGTCCTGGGTGAGGAACTCGCGGTCGAGGTCCCACACGGACAGGCCGTAGGTTGTGGGGTCGAGCTCGGCGTGCATGTGCGGCTCGCGCCAGTCCAGGGGGTCGAGATGGGCGATCAAGTGGCCTCGGACCCGGTAGGCATTGATCAGCCTGTCGACCTGCTGCTGCTTTTCGACCTGGCTCGACGAGCGCTCGAAGGGGTCGTTGACGTCCCTGCGGTACCTGACGGCTTCGTATGGGACTCCCATGGCCCTGAACACCGACTCGTAGAAGCTGTCCTCGCCTAGGAGCAACTTGTGCGCCTTCTGCAGGAACAGGCCCGACTCGGCACCTTGTATGACCCGGTGGTCGTAGGTCGACGTTATCGTAACGACTTTCGACACGCCGAGCTGCGCCATCTGTCGAGGGTCGGCACCCTGCCATTCCGCCGGGTAGTCGATGGCGCCGACCCCGATTATGGCGCCCTGGCCGGCCATGAGCCTGGGCACGGACTGTACGGTGCCGAGCGTGCCCGGGTTGGTGAGGGTTACCGTGGCACCGGCGAAATCCGAGACTTCGGCCTTGCCCGAGCGCACCTTGCGCACCAGCTCCTCGTAGGCCTGCCAGAAACCCCGGAAGTCCATCGAATCCGCCATCTTTATGACGGGCACTGTCAGCGAACGTGAACCGTCCGGGCGGGCCAGGTCCACAGCGATGCCGAGGTTGACGTGGGAGGGGCGCAGCACTGCGTGGCCCTTGCCCCCGTCACCCCCCTCGACATAACTGGAGTTGAGCGCCGGTACGCTTTTGAGCGCCTGCACGAGCGCCCAGCCGATCAGGTGGGTGAAGCTCACCTTGCCGGCCGTCCCCGCTCGGGACAGCTGGTTGTTCAGCACCAGCCTGTTGACCTCCAGGAGCTTGGCCGGGACCACCCTGAAGCTGGTAGCCGTAGGCACGTGGAGGCTGGTCGTCATGTTGGCCACGACGCGGGCCGCGCTGCCCCGCAGCGGCACCGTCTCACCCTCGACGGCCTGCGCCGCCGGGGTCTTGGCCTGACCGTTGGCGGCGGAGGCAGCGCCGGCCGTAGCGGGTGTGGCAACGCTCGGGACTGCTCGCCCGTTGCCGCTCACGGTCCCGTTTGCGGCGTCGGTGGCCGACTGGGCGCGCGCCGCCTCGACCACGCCTTGGCCCTCTTCGGCGACGAGCACGGGCCTTGCCAGGTTGGCCCCCCCGGGCTTGTAGCCCGTGAAGAACTCTCGCCAGCTCTCGCTAACCTTGTCCGGGTCGTTGCGGAACTGCTCGAACATTTCGTCAACGAGCCACGCGTTGGGCCCGAAGTTTTCTGAGCGGGGTGTGTTTGGATCGGCCACAGCGGGTTATAGCCTACCGCTGCGGGCGCGGGGCCCGGCCTTCACCGGGAAGGCCCTCCCAGGCTCACCGCCGGCTCAGGTCGACCGGGCGGCCAGCCGATAACACGAGAGTGACTACACTCGGCCAGCTGGTGCCGGTCAGCCGGGCGGTGGTGCGCCTCGTGGAGGCGGGCAGCGACGCTACCTGCCGGTACTGCCTGGCGCCGGTGAAGTTCGTGGCCAGGGCCAAGGCCCGCCAGGTGATCGCCAACGTGTACGAGGACGGCCGGTGGGCTCGGGTGGAGCACTTCCACGAGGATTGCTACGAGCGAGCCGGGCACCCCTACGGCGAAGCCAGGGCCTGAACCAGCCCTGGGCAGCCGCTGCCGTGTGACACAGGGCACTAGGCTCGTGGCGTGACTGAGCTGTCGTTCGACGGGCAGGTTGCCATCGTGACTGGAGCAGGTGGCGGCCTCGGGCGCCACTATGCCCTGGCCCTGGCGGCGCGAGGAGCGAGGGTGGTTGTCAACGACGTCGGCACCAGCCTGAGCGGCGAGGGTTCGGACGAGGGCCCGGCGCACCGGGTTGCCGACGAGATCCGCGACGCCGGCGGGGAGGCCGTGGCCGACACCCACAGTGTCACCACCCCCGAGGGGGGCGAAGGCATCGTGACAACGGCGCTGGACACGTTCGGCCGGGTGGACGTCCTGGTCAACAACGCCGGAGTCCTGAGGGACAAGGCGTTCCACAACATGACCCCCGAACTGGTCGGCCCGGTGCTCGACGTCCACCTGAGAGGGGCGTTCAACGTGACCAGGCCGGCATGGTCACGCATGCGCGAGCAGAACTACGGCCGCGTCCTGATGGCGACGTCGAACTCCGGGCTGCTTGGCAACTTCGGCCAGTCGAACTACGGAGCCGCCAAGATGGGCCTGGTCGGTCTGACCAGGGTACTGGCGGCCGAGGGTGCCCGCCACGACATCAAGGTCAACGCCATAGCGCCCCTGGCGCGGACCCGCATGACCGAGACCCTCCTCGGCCCGTTGGCCGACAAGCTGGCACCCGAGGTGGTGGCGCCGGTGGCGGTCTGGTTGGTGCACCGCGACGTGCCCGTCACCGGCGAGGTCTACAGCGCCGCCGGCGGCAGGGTGGCGCGCTTTTTCATCGGCCTGACCCCCGGGTACTACAACGCCGAGCTCACCCCCGAAGACGTGCGTGACCATTTCGACGAGGTGCGCGACGAGGCCGGCTACAGCGTGCCGGCCGGACCGGCCGATGAGATCGCCCGGTTGCTCGAGGTCTGGGGCTGAGCGGGGCTCTCGCCGGCCGAAGCGGGGCCCGCTGGCCCGGGGACGGGCCCGGACCGGCGGGCCGGACCGGGGCGCCGGCTGTCCTCGAGCAGCACCGAACCGCAACGGGCACGGTGGCGCCGGGCCGAGCTGTCAGGCCCGGGCCCGGGCCCCGCCGAGCATGGACCGGTGGGTGACGCTCCAGCAGAGGCCGTCACCGCACATGACCGTGACCTCCCGGGCACGGCACTCGATCGGAAGGCGCCCACGCAGGTCGTCTCCGGCGTCGGCCAAAGATGCGCCGATGGCGTAGCCCGACAGGCCGACGGTGAGGTGAGGCACTATCTCGTCGAACTTCCCGCCCCATGGAGGCGTACCGAAGTGCTCCGACAGCTCCTCTGTCAGCGCCTCGAAGGGCTCGGCCGGGTTCGGCGCCAACCACAGCACACGGTCACCGAACCAGCACACCTTGTCCAGCCGGTAGTCGAAGGGTTCCCGGCGCGACAACACCTCGTCCAGCTCGTCGAGGTGCGCCGGCTTGATCTGCTCGGGAGGCACCCAGGGCACCACGAGGGTGATGTGGGGGGGGACACCGGTCATGGCCTTGGGGTCGTGCACCGCCCTCCACTGCCCGACGATGGGCTCGGCCTCGGGGACGGGGACGAACAGCGCGCTGTGCTCGCAATCGGTGCCTCCGGTCAAAGCCCGGCGCTCCCGTGCTCGGCCGCACTGTCGCCTGCCACGCCGCGCGACGCTACCCCCCGGCCACCCGATCATGCGATCAGTGGCGCAAACCGCCCAAGCGGAGCGCCGGTCGCTCAGCCCGGGCCGGGACCGGAGGGGGCCCGGTGCACCGGTCCAGGCACGACGCCGGCACCGAACACTTCAGCCAGCTCGACCGGGACGGCCGCGTCGAGCTGCTCGTAAGTGCAACTGGAGGGGCTGCGGTCGGCGCGCCAGCGGCGGAACTGTGCCGTGTGGCGCAGGCGGTCGCCCTGCAGGTGCTCATAGGCGGCCTCGACCACCAGCTCGGGCCGCAAGGGTTGGAACGACAGGTCCTTCGTGGCGTTCCAGCGGCTGCGCGCCCCGGGGAGCCTGACGCCCCCGGCCGCCTGTGCCGCCGCCCAGGCCGCCCAGGGGTGCTCGGCCGCCTCTGCGGCATCGCGCGGCCGGTAGGGCGCCAGCACCTCGGCGAGCTGGCGACGCTGCGCAGCGGCGAACGACCCGATGACACCGACGTGAGCCAGCGCACCGTCGGGTCGGTACAGGCCCAGCAGTAGGGAGCCGACTTCCCCGCCCGTGCCCGCCGGGGCGTCCTGGGCGACAGCAACCTTGGCGCCGTCACGGCTCGAGGGCCTGTAGGGACGGAAACCGGCCACCACGAACTCGGCCGTGCGCTCGTGCTTGACCTTGACCATGGCCCGCTTGCCCTCCAGGTAGGCCAGGCCCGGATCCTTGGCCACGACCCCGTCCAGGCCGGCGCCCTCGAAGCGGCGGAACCAGTCGGCAGCGAGGCCGGGGTCCAGCGTGGCGGGTGTCAGGTGCACGCTGGGTGCCCGTGCCGCAGGCAGATGACCGAGCAGGCCCTCCAGGCGCGCCCTTCGCACGGCGAAAGGGGTGCGCCGCAGGTCCTCGTCGTCGACCGCGAGCAGGTCGAAGGCGATGAAAGAGGCGGGGGTCGTCTCCGCCAGCATCCTCACCCGGCTCTGCGCAGGGTGCACGCGCTGGCTGAGGGCGTCGAAATCGAGCCCCGACGGGCCGGCGACCACGACCTCCCCGTCGACTACCACCCGCTTGGGCAGGGCCCCCTGCAGGGCCTCTACCAGCTCGGGGAAGTACCTGGTCAGGGGCAGCTCGTTGCGGCTGCCGATCTCCAGGGCGTCGCCGTCGCGAAAGACGATCCCCCGGAAGCCGTCCCACTTGGGCTCGTAGTAGAGGCCACCGCCCACCGGGAGCTCCCTGGACAGCTTGGCCAGCATCGGCGACACCGGCGGCGGCACCGGCAGGCCGCTCAGGCGTTGAACCGGCGCATCACCGCCTCCGCCACCGGGCTCGCCTCTATTTCCTCCAGCGGAGCGGGCAGTGCCAGGCACCAGTTCGGCCACTGGTCGATCGTACCTGGCATGTTCGGCCGCTCCTCCACCATGAGCACGTCGTCGAGCACCGCCGCCAGGAGAGCGCACGGGGCCGATGCCAGCGAGGCGTACGTCGCCACCACGACGTCGTCGAGCGTGCTGGTCTCATCGAGCTGGGCCCAGTCCAGCAGGCGCCGGCGCATGGCAACGCAGCCCTCCTCGTTGAAGGGCAGCCCGAAGCTGCGCTGGGCCTCTACGTCGGACCCGGTCCACGCACCGGCCACGGTGGGCAGGTCGTGGGTGGTGACCGCACCCATCGCCTGGTACGGCCAAGCCGACGGCGGCTGCGGCTCGAACCAGTAGATCTTGTAAGACAGCACGCCGCTGCGGCCGAGGACCTCGCGCACGTGGTCCTCCACGGTTCCCAGGTCCTCCCCGACAACGTACGCACCGGCGCGGTGAGCCTCGAGCTTGAGGAGGCCGACCATGTCCTGCCAGATCGAGCGCACGAAGACGCCACGGGACGGCTCGACCCCGACGGGCACCCAGAACATCCGGAACAGGCCCATCACATGGTCGACACGCACACCCCGGGCCGATCGCAACACGGCCCTCAGCATCTCGATGTAGGGCTCGTAGCCGGCCGCCCGCAGCTTCCAGGGGTCCCATGGAGGAAGGCCCCAGTCCTGGCCCTTCACGTTGTACTCGTCAGGCGGCGCCCCCACGCGCATGCCCAGGGCGAAGGTGTCCTGCCAGATCCAGGCGTCGGCCCCGCCCCCATCGGCGCCCACCGCCAGATCGCACATGATGCCGGCACCGTTGACGTCGCTGGCCTCCGCCAGCTGGCGCTCGCTCAGCCACTGCAGCCAGGCGTGGAAACGCTTGCGCCTCCTGCCCGCCTCGCTGGCCTCGAACTCGCCGACGGCGGGGCTGCCGGGGCGGTGCAGCTCCTCCGGCCAGTCGGACCAGGGCAGGCCATGCACCTCGGATAGGGCGCAGAACGAGGTGTAGCGTCCGAGGACGTCGCCACGCTGCGCCAGGTAAGCCTCGAAGTCGTCGGCTCCCGAGGCCCCCGGGCCGTCCCGCTCGAAGCGCTCGAACAGCACCTCCAAAGCCTCGGACTTGCACGCCCATACTGCCGTCCTGTCGATGAGCCGCTCGCCGTTGAGGCTGCGCGCCTTGTCGCCCAGGGCGGCGACAACCGGCTCGTCCTGCGCTCCGGGCACTTCCTCCACCCGGATGTACAGCGGGTTCAGGAAGCACCTCGAGCTCGGGAAGTAGGGCGACGGTTCCGGCGCTGCACCCGGTGCGGGGGCGTGCAGCGGGTTGAGCAGCACGAAACCGGCGCCGTGTGCGCCTGCCCACCCGACCAGGCGGCGCAGGTCGGCGAAGTCCCCGATGCCCCAGCTCGATCGCGACCGCGTCGCGTACAGCTGGGCCGACCACCCCCAGGTACGGCCCGGGGGCGGGGCGGGGCAGCGCTCGGGGCAGACCGCAACCGTGAGCCGGCGGCCGTCGTGACCGTCGAGGCGGTGGTAGCCGACGGGGAGCACCTCGGGACGTCGCTGAGGCCCGAGCTCCTCCGACCCCCCTCCCTCGAGCGTGAGCGTGCCGTCCGGGAGGCCCGGCCACGGACCGCGCTCCCCGATGGTCACGAAAAGCGGGTCACCGCCCGGCGCGGGGCCTTGCGCCCCCATGGCACGGAGCACCGTCTCGACCGTCTCGTCGGGCACGGGCCGCCAATTGCCCGCCACGTCCCAGTAGCCGGGGCCGACACCCCAGGCCTCGGGGTCAGGCGTCACCTTGTCACCACGTCCCGGCGGCCGGGGGTGGGCGCCGCCATGGAGAGCCGCGGTCCTCTGTCCATGCCTGCATCCTTTCATGCCCGGGGCCCGCTCCGACGAACCGTTGAGCGGCCCTTCCCCCTCCCCGGGGCACCGGGCGCGTACGCTCCATTGCCGTGGCAGCACGGCCGGCGGTCGCCGAACTGGGTGTGGCGCGCGGCGTCACGGTGGGGACCGCCACCGTCCTGGCGGGCGCCACTTCCTGGGCAGACCGTACTCTCGTACGCGACGGGGGCTTCTACCCGTCCCGCTCGCTCGGGGCGGCCCAGCGCCTCGCCTACTACGCCAGCAGGCTCCCCTTGGCCGAGGTGGCGACGACCTTCCGGTTCCCCCCCACTCCCGACACGACGAGCAGGTGGGCGGCGGCCACACCCCCGGGTTTCACGCTCGATGTCCAAGCCTGGTCGCTTCTGACGGGAGCGCCCACTTGGCCCGAGTCGCTGTGGCCGGACCTGCAGGGGCGGGTAGCTCCCTCCCGGCGGGAGGGAGCCAAGCTGTACCGGCACCGGCTGCCTGCCGAGGTCGTCGACGAATGCTGGGAGCGGTTCGTGCATGCCCTGGTGCCCCTGGCCCGGGCGGGGCGCATGGGCGCCGTCGTGCTTCGCTACCCGGCGTGGTTCAGCCCACGGCCGGGCTCCTGGGCCGAGCTGGCCCAGATCCCCTCCCGCCTCCCGGGTCTTCGAGCTGCGGTGGAGCTCACGAACGACAAGTGGCTGGTCGGCGACCAGTGCGAGAAGACCCTTGGGTTCCTCGAGGGGCTCGGGCTCGGTTTCGTGTGCCGCGACCGGCCGGCCCCGGCGCGCCCTGTGGTGGCGGCCACGAGCGACTGGGCCTTCGTACGCTTCCCGGGCCGCCACCGTGCACGCCCGACGGTGCGGGCCGATGGAGCAGTGCGGGCAAATGGAGCCGGGCCAGTCTGGTGGTCGTACCGTTACAGCGACGCCGAGCTGGCCGCTTGGGCACCTCTCGTGCGCGACCTGGCCTCGGGCACCTCACAGGTGCACCTCGTCATGGACAACTGCTGGCGTACCGACGCCGTGGACAACGCAGCCCGCCTGCTCGAACTGGTCGGCGCCGGCGTGCCCCTGTGGCAGCCCGCCGAGGGGGCAGCGGGCCCGGCCGACGCCGGGGTACCCCCCGCTCCAGGTGCCCTCGGATGACGGAGCCGGTGCTCGTGCCTGCGGTGGCAGCCGACGGCACGCTGCTCGCCTGTTGGGACTTCGGCACCGAGCTGCCGACGGGGTCGCCCGTCGTCCTCCTGGCCCACGGGGCGGGCCTCAACGGCCTCAGCTGGTCGCCGGTGGCGCAGCGGTGCACGGCACGGGGCCTGCGCTGCGTTGCGCTCGACATGAGGGCGCACGGCGCCTCGGGAGCCCCCGGGGCGGACGGACTGGCGTGGGAGAACTTCGGCGAGGACGTGACCGCCGTGGTGGACCAGCTCGGGCTGCGCGGAGCGCTGGGCGCAGGGCACTCGGCCGGGGCATCGGCGCTGATGCTGGCCGAGCAAGCCCAGCCGGCCACGCTGCGAGCCATATGGGCCTGGGAACCGATCATGGCCGTGCCTGGCAACAACCTGCGGGAGATGCGAAGCCCCGAGCTGGCAGCACGTGCCCGCAGGCGGCGCCGGCAGTTCAGCTCACTTGACGAGGCGAGGGAGCACTTCGCTGGCCGGGGCGTCTTCTCCGACTTCTCAGCCGAAGCGCTCGATGGCTACCTGCGGGGAGGGCTGCGCCCCGAGGTGGGCGGGGGCTTGGCCCTGAGCTGCCGTCCGGAGGACGAAGCTGCCATCTACGAGGGCGGTGGGGCACACGATGCCTGGGCCGCACTTGGCCGCCTGCGGTGCCCGCTCCGCCTTGTCGGCGGCGAGGCCAGCCCGGCCGTGCCCCCGCCCGAGCTGGCCCGCATCCAGGCGGAGGTGCAGGGCAGCGAGCTACGGGTATACCCCGGCCTGGGCCACTTCGGCCCGTTCCAGCGACCCTCGGCGGCGGCCGACGACATCATCCACTGGCACCGCCGGTTGCAGGCGGCCGCCGGCGGTCCCGCACGCCCGTCGGGCCCTCTGAATAGCCTCTGAGACGATGTCGCTGCAGCTGCCCACCTCGCTGACGCCCTCCAAGGTTTCGTCTTTCAAGGAGTGCGCCCTGGCCTTCAGGCTCTCGGCGATCGACAAGCTGCCCGAGCCCCCGACCGTCCAGGCTTTCAAGGGGACGGTCGTTCACCGTGCCCTGGAGCTGCTGATGTGGGAGGAGCCCCAGGGGAGCCGCAGCCTCGAGGCCGCCATGCGCAAGCTCGGGCTCGCCCTCGACGAGCTGCTGGCGGGCCCCGAGGGGGTGGCCCTCGGGCTCGCCGGCGAGGACCTCGAGGAGTTCCGGGCGGACGCCGAGGACCTGGTGCGCAACTACTTCGTCCTTGAGGACCCGGACAAGGTGCGGGTGCTGGGCACGGAACTGCGCCTGCAGGTCGACGTGAGCGAGAGCCACCTGCGCCTGCGCGGCATCATCGACCGGCTCGAGCTCGATGCTCACGGCGAGCTCGTCGTCACCGATTACAAGACAGGGCGAGCCCCCGGGGTTTCCCAGGAGGGCCTGCGCCTCGGCGGGGTCCACTTCTACGCCTTCCTATGCGAGCAGTTCCTCGGCCGGCGCCCGGCAAGGGTCCAGCTGCTGCACCTACGCGAGCCCATCGCCATATCCAGCACCCCGTCGGACCAGTCGATAGCCGGCCTGGAGCGCCAGGCGCTCGCCATATGGGCGGCCGTCAGACGAGCCTGCAGCGATGAGGACTTCCGCCCCAAGCCGGGGCCCCAGTGCGGCTGGTGCGGGTTCCACGCCTACTGCCCCGCCCAGGGAGGCGACCTCTCCCTGGTGCCCCGTGAGGCGACCGTTCCCGGTCCGGCTACCGTCCGGCTCAGCCTGGAGGCCACCGCATGAGGCCCAGGACCGGGCGCTGCCCCGCTGGCATGCGCTCGCTGGCCGCCGCTGTCAACCGCTTCCCCCAGAACCCGGCAGTAGGACGGTTCGACCGTGCCGCTGACAAGCTGCTGGAGCGCCACGCGCGGGGCCACAGGGCTCTCGACATCGTCATGTACGGTGCCAGTGCCGCCGGCGACCACAGCCTGGCCTGGGTGGCACTCGCCGCCTTCGAGGGTTGGCGACGCGGCACTCTGGCGAAGACCCTGGGCCGTACCACGGCCGCCCTCGCCGTCGAGTCCACCCTTGTCAACGGCATCGTCAAGCTGGCCTTCCGCCGCACCAGGCCGCCGGCCGAGGAGCCGAGGCCGCTGCCCCTGCGCACCCCACGCACGAGCAGCTTCCCGAGCGGCCACGCCAGTAGCGCCTTCTTCGCCGCTGCCATCCTGCGCGAAGGGCCCACCTGGCCCCTCTACTACGCCGCAGCCGTCACCATCGCCACCAGCCGTGCCTACGTGCGTATCCACCATGCTTCCGACGTCGTCGCCGGTGCCGTTGTCGGCGCAGTGCTCGGCGAGCTGGCGAGGCCCCTGGTGCGCGGAACAACGGGGCCCGAGCAGCCGTTGTAGACAACCATGGAAACCCCCTTCGAAGTGACCTGGGACTACCTGTGCCCGTTCGCCCGTAACGCCCACGAGCACATTGTGGAGGCGCTAAAGGCAGGTGCCGGCTGGGACGTGCAGTTCCGCTACTTCTCCCTGGCCCAGTCGCACCTCGACGACGGCACGACGGTGTGGGAGGACCCCGCTGCCTTCCCGGGCGTGCTGGCCGGCCTGGCCGGTATCGTCGTGCGCGAAAAGCTGCCCGAGAGCTTCCTGGACGCCCACACGGCTCTTTTCGCGGCTCGCCACGACCAGGGCCTGGACCTGAGGAGCCCCGACGTCGTAGTGGGCACCCTCGACCGGATCGGCTTGGACGGGCAGGCAATCGTCGAGGAGGCGCTGTCCGGCTGGCCGGTCGCCCAGGCCCGCCAGGAGCACGAGGGCGCCGTCGAGCAATGGGAGGTGTTCGGCGTGCCGACGTTCATCGCCAAGGACCGAGCTGTCTTCGTCCGCCTCATGCACCGTCCGGGAGGCGACGGCGAGGTCGCCCGGGCCACGGTGGACAAGGTGCTGGACCTTCTCGACGGCTTCCCTGAGCTGAACGAGTACAAGTTCACCCAGATCCCCCGCTAGGCAACGACAGGCGCCCTCGCCCGCTGTGAGCAAGCATCCGACAACGCCACTAGCGTCACGCCCTTACCACCATCCAGCCCAGGAGGGCAGCGCGGAAATGTCAGCCAACGGCCCAGTAGCAGCCAGCCCGGGGGTAACGGGCGTCGCCCCTTCCCAGGGAGGCGGGTACACGCATCGCGCCATCCTCGTGATCATGTCCGGGCTCATGCTCGGCATGTTCCTCGCCGCCCTCGACCAGACGATCGTCGCCACGGCGCTCACACGCATAAGCGAGGACTTCCACCACCTCAACCTCTACAGCTGGGTGGTCACCTCGTACCTGCTCACCTCTACGGTGACCACACCTCTGTACGGCAAGATCTCCGACCTCTTCGGCCGCAAGCTGATCTTCCAGCTCGCCATCCTGCTCTTCCTGGCCGGCAGCGCCCTGTCGGGGCTGTCGGGCAGCATGGTGCAGTTGATCGTCTTCAGGGGCGTGCAGGGCCTCGGCGGCGGCGGGTTGTTCGCCGTAGCCCTCTCGATAGTGGGAGACGTCATCCCGCCGCGCGACCGCGGGCGCTACCAGGGTTACTTCGGCGCAGTGTTCGGCGTCGCCAGCGTCGTCGGCCCCCTCATCGGAGGCTTTCTAGTCGACCAGATCTCCTGGCGCTGGGTCTTCTACGTCAACCTCCCGGTCGGTGCGGTGGCATTGGTGGTGATCAACCGGGTCCTGCACAGCGACCACCGGCACCAGTCGGCTCGCATCGACGTCGGCGGGTCCCTGCTCTCGGTCGGAGGTGTAGCGCTCCTACTGGTCGGCGTGCAGATCTTTGCTCAGCACGCCAAGCTGACCACGATGTCGATCGCCCTGGGCGCCCTAGGCCTGGTCCTCGTGGCGCTGTTCGTGTGGTGGGAGACAAGGGCCACGGAGCCCATCGTGCCGCTGCGGCTGTTCCGGAACAGCGTCTTCTCAGTGTCGTCGGCCCTGTCGCTCATCACCGGCGCCGTGATGTTCGGTGCCATCATCTTCCTGCCCCAGTACCTCCAGTACGTGCGGGGGGTCAGTCCCACCATGTCCGGCCTCCGCCTTCTGGCACTCCTGGTCGGGATACTCGTGACCTCCATCGGCTCCGGGATCCTCATCTCCCGCAGGGGGCGCTACAAGATCTACGTCGTATCGGGCACGGCCATCATGACCGTGGGCATCTACCTGCTCTCGTTGATCGGCGTCGCCACCGGGTCGCTGGCCCTGGACGCCATGATGCTCGTCGTGGGCGCCGGGCTCGGCCTTTTCATGCAGACCCTCGTCCTGGCGACACAAAACTCCATATCCATGAAGGACATGGGCGTCGGCACTTCGGCCATCACCTTCTTCCGCACCTTGGGTGGTGCCATAGGTGCGGCGGTGCTCGGCGCGGTCCTCATCGACCAGGAAAAGGTTCTCTCCCCTGGCTATATCGCCCGCTACGGCAAGGCCCTTGGCACCGCCCATGCCTTCACGACGGGCATGGACCGGGCCTTCCTGTGGTCGGTGCCGGTCGCGGCCGTGGCGTTCGGCATCTCGTTCCTCTTGAAGGAAGTCCAGTTGCGTACCGTGGCCGGGCACGCCCCCGCACCAGCCACCTGATGGCCGGTCACCACAGGGCCGGGCGCCACAGGGCGGTCACCTGAGGGCCGGTCACCTGAGGGCCGGTCACCCGTCCCGGCAAACCTGCCCGAGCGGCGCCCATCCGAGCTGAGGCGACCGGCGCCCGCCCCCACGTTCGCCTCCCGGCCGGGCGCTGCCCGGAATTACCGTCACACCTTCGGGGAATGATGTAGGCATGGGACAGCAGCTCTGCATGGGTACCGACAAGGACGCAGACAACGGCACCGAGCTCCCCACCGGTGAGGCCGAGGCGGTCTGGCAGCCACAGCTCATGGCCGTACCCAAACCTCAGCCCGCCGCCGGTACACCACCCGCGTACGCCAGGGTCGGCGATACCTACCGTCAGCTCGGCCTCCTCGGCGTCGCTCAGGCCCGCGCCGCGCTGGCAGACGCGGCGCGCCGGGCAGAGGAACGAGACCTCAATCGTGCTGCCTGAGGCACGGCAAA
>JAKACE010000376.1 GCA_021821705.1 Actinomycetes bacterium
AAACGCTCCCCCGCTGAGGCACCATCACCGGCCGCGCCACCAGGGAGGCCTGCCGGCGGTACGCGTCCGGGCGCCCACCCCGGACGGGGGCCATCACCTGCGTCGCCGGCACGAGCAGGCCCAAGTGGAAAAAAGGTGCAACCGTTCCGGCGACGTCCACTCCGTGCGCGAGACGTGGCACTATTGGCACACTCGCTCCGGTGTGTCCCGGGCCCGGCGAGAAGACAGGGAAGGGGACGATGGCCGAGGGCACGCTCACTGTGGGTGTCCTCTCTCCGTTGCTCGCAGGTGCCTATTTCGGGGCGACGCTCAAGGGGGTGGCACGTGAGCTGGCGGTCGTAGGCGGACGCGTCGTCGCCGTGCAGACACGCGACGCCCGCATGGCGGAGACGGTGGTATGGCCTGGCCCCGAGGTACCCGTGCCGCTGGCCTGGGACCGCGTCAGCGGCATCATCGCGCTCACCAATGCCGTCAGTGACGCCTACCTTGCCCAGGTCCAGGCTCACGGCAAGCCACTCGTCCGGGTCAGCGGGCACTGCGCCGCCGTACCCTGCCCGGAGGTGGTGCCCGACAACTTCCAAGGCGTGAGCGCGGCGGTCGCCCACCTCGTTGCCCACGGCCACACCGCCATCGCCTTCGCCGGTCAGATGAACCGGCCCCCTGGCGACGACGTGCACGAACGCCACCGGGCCTACCGGCGCGCCATGGTCGACCACGGCCTGCGCCCGCGCCCCTCCTGGCTCTTCGACGCCCCGGAGAACATGGAGGAGGGTGGCATGGTAGCGGCGGCCGACATGGTGCGTGCCGGCCTGCCATGTACCGCCGTGGTCGCCGCCACCGACGTCGTCGCCCTCGGCATCCTTGCGGGCCTGCGGAGGCTGGGTGTGCAGGTGCCGGGGCAGGTGGCCGTGACCGGCTTCGACGACCGGGAGTTCTCACCAGGCACGACACCGAGCCTTTCCTCCGTGCGCCTCGACTTCGAGGAGGTGGGCAGACGGGCAGCCAGACTGGTCCTGGCCACCGTGCACGGTGAGGAAGTCGCCATCGGGCCCCACCGTGTTGCCACCAGCTTCGTCGCCCGCCAGTCCTGTGGCTGCCCCGGCATGGCCCTCGAGCCATCCTGCCCTGAGGGTGACGGGGGCCCCGACGCCCGTATCCGGCGGGATCTGGCCACCCGGCTGGCCGCCGCCGGGGGGCCTGACAAGTTGCTCCTGGCCGAGCGCGTCGCCGAGCAGGTGGGTCGTTGCTGCCGGGACGCCGTCAGCGCGCTGGCGCCCGACACGCAGTCCGTGGTCGACGCTGCCGAGGCCGCCTATCGAGCCTTCCCCCGAGCCACCACCGTCACCCTGGTCACCGAGTGCCTCCAACAGTTCCGTAGGGACGTGCTGCGCGAAGAGGGCTTCTCGGAGGACAAGCTGCTGGCACTCGACCGCTGTACCATCCAGATGTCGCACGCCCTCAACACGGTCGACACCCGGCGCCAGGTCGAGGTCAACCGCTCTTTGCAAGACCTGCTGCGCGAGGAGCACAACGTGAGCCTCTCACTGGCCAGCCCGGCCGAGGACGCCGCGCCGGCTGCCTCGCTGACCTGGCTGGCCGGCACCCACGCCCTGGCAGCTTGCCTAGCGCTCTGGTCAGCCAACGCCGGGGGTGGCGAGCAGTCGAGCCGGCTCGAGGTGGCCGGCGTCTACGGGCCAGGGGCACGCGGAACGCTTCGCGTGGGAGAGACGTTGGAGGCGGGGGCCTTCCCGCCAGTCTCCGCCCTGACCGCCGGCCAGTGCGGGCCCGAGGACATCGTGATGGTGCTCCCCGTGCGCACGCCGAAGCGCTACTGGGGCCTGCTCGCCGTGACCGGCAAGCCCGAATCGGTGTCCTGGGCCGGGGCCGACGTCTACTTCCAATGGACGGCACTGCTGGCGACCACCCTGGACCGCGATGCCCTCCTGGAGGAGGTGAGGGCGTCCGAGGAGCGCTACATGCTCGCCGCCCAGGCCGCCAGCGACGGTCTGTGGGACTGGGACATAACGCGGGGCACGGTGTTCTACTCGCGCCGGTGGAAGGCGATGCTCGGTTACCGCGACGACGAGGTCGGTACCGGCCCGGCGGAGCTGTTCTCGCGGGTGCACCCCGACGAGCACGACGAGGTCGACAAGCTCATAGGGGCCTGCATGCGAGGCGAGCGGGCCACGTTCCAGACCGAAGCCAGGGTGCGCATGAAGAGCGGCGATTACTGCTGGGCGCTGTGGCGAGCCGTCGCCGTCGGCCAGCCCGGTCAGCGGCCCCACCGGATGGTCGGTTCGCTCACCGACATCGCCGAGCGCAAGGAACTGGAGGCCCAACTGCGCCGGGCCGCTCTGTACGACCCGCTGACCGGCCTACCCAACCGCTCGCTCTTCATGGAGCACTTGGCCCGGGCTTTCGCGCGGGCCAAGCGGTCCCCCGGCTACGAGTTCTGCGTGCTGTTCATCGACTTGGACGGCTTCAAGGCGGTCAACGACAGGTGGGGGCACGCCATGGGCGACGCGCTGCTGGCCAAGGTGGCCGCCCGCCTGAAAGCCGACCTGCGCGACAACGACACCGCCGTACGCTTCGGGGGCGACGAGTTCGGCGTCCTGGTCGACGGTGTCACCAGTGACGACATGGCGGCGGCCATCGTGGACCGCCTGCACGAGCAGCTTTCCGTGCCGTACCAGATCGACGGCGCACAGGTGAGGGTGAGCGCCACCATCGGTACCGCCAGCAGCGCCACGCCGTACCAGACGCCCGAGGAGATGTTGCGTGACGCCGATGCGGCGATGTACCGGCGAAAGAGGCCCGAGCGCCGTCCGCGCCGGCAACGGGCGGCTGCCAGCGGGACGCTCGCCGACGCCAAGGCCACCTGAGGGGCTCGGGGCGCCCCCTACCCTCCCTGCTTACCGCCGGCCACCCCGGGGGTGGGGCACCTGGACCACCAATCCCCCGCGAACCCACAGTTTGCCCCCTGGATAGCCACAGGCGGGAGCTCTTAGCGTGGCGGCCAGGCGAGAGGAGGCAACGGTGGCGTACGAGGTGACCTTGAGGAGCGAGCGGGGCGAGGGCCAACACGTCGAGGTGGTGCGCAGCGACGCTTACGCTCAGGAGGGCCCGCTCACGACGTTCTTCGATGGCCGCGACGGGCGAGCCGTCCTCGACTCCTGGGCTCGCCGGGTCGCCAGCTTCCGCACTGCCGACATCGTCGCCGTGCGCCTCGTCCAACCGGGCCCGGACGCGCCAGGCCAGCGCGCCGCACTGAGCCTCGCCCTTTGAGCGGCTCCCCCCCGGCCCACCTGGACATTTGAGCTCCGGCGGGCGCGCCGCCCGACCAGACGGCCAGCCGGGGCGCTTC
>JAKACE010000377.1 GCA_021821705.1 Actinomycetes bacterium
CGTGGCTGAGGGCGTCGAGACCACCAGCCAGCTCGACGCCCTGCGCCAGCTGGGCTGCGACGCCGCCCAGGGCTACCTCCTCGCCCGGCCGGTCCCCAACGACCAGCTACCAGGCGCGCTCGACCACGCCCGCCAGGCCGTAGCCCGGTAGGCCCCATGTCCCCCTCCAGCAGCCCCCGGGGCCGAGCCGGCGGCGCGGGCCGCCCTCGGCGCCCTCCCAAAGGGGCCGTCGTGGCTTTCGTGGTCAGGGAGCCGGCTTGGGCTGCCGATAACCATGCGCGGGACGGCACCGGGGCTGGGCCCGAGCGACACGCAAGGAGCAGACGGTCGATGAAGGCCAACCGGCTTCACTGTGGTCAGGCCACAGCTAACCCGCCCAGGCGCGGTCCCTCGACGCCTGCGATGACGTGCCGCGCGTGAGGGGGCCGTTATGAACTTTACCGCGGTCGCTGAGCCGCCGGGAGGCCCGCCGCCCGAGGAGGGTGCCACCGACCCGCCCGGGAGCACGGCGGCGGAATGGGCCCGGGCGTTCTTCACCCACCCGAGCCGGGTGGCCGCGTTCTTGTGGGCGATGGGAGCCGGGACGGTCGCTTTCGTGCTGACCCAGCAGTCGTGGTCGACCACCGCCTTTTCGGCCCTGGTGGTCGAGGCGGGCACCGCCGCGCTCTGCGCGGCCTTACGGCTCGGTGTCGGGCCGCACCTCCCGGTCTGGAGCCTGAACGTCGACGTGGCGCTCGGGAACCTGCTCATCACCGTGGCCGTCGCCGTCGGCGCCTCCCGGCACGTCAACCTGGCCAACCTGTACCTGCTTGTCGTGGTCTTCTCCCTGCTCTACTTGCCGTTTCCCGCCGCCCTCGGGCACCTCGGCGCTGCTGGGGCCGCCTACGCGCTGGTCCTCGGGCTCGGGGCCCGCCCGGCCGAGCCGGCACCAGTGGCCTGGTTGTCGGTCTTCGGCACCGCCGTCGTGCTGGGCGCGGTGGTGACCGGCCTGGTGAGCGTGCTCCGCGTGAGCGCCCGGGAGGACCACCTCACCGGGCTCGCCAACCGGCGCCACTGGGACGAGCGCCTCGACGAGGAGCTCGAACGGGCCCGGCGCTCGCGGGCCCCCCTGTCGGTGGTCGTCGCCGACCTCGACAGCTTCAAAGCCGTGAACGACGCCTTCGGCCACCCAGCCGGGGACCGGCTGCTCCGCGATGTCGCCTCGAGGTGGCAGACGGCCGTGCGCAACAGCGCCGACCTGCTCGCCCGCCTGGGCGGCGACGAGTTCGCCCTGCTCGCCCCCGGCACCGACGAGCCGGGCTGCCACCGCCTCGCCCGCCGGCTCGCAGAGGCGTTGCCCGAGGGGGTGCGTGCCTCGTTCGGCACCGCCACCTGGGACCGCACCGAGAACGCCTCGGGCCTCGTCCGCCGGGCCGACCGCGCCATGTACCACAACAAGCGCCGCCACCGGCGCGACGAGACCCCACGCCCTGCCTGACGAACCACTCCCCGCTTGAAGCTTCTCAGCTTGGCCTGTCAGCCGATAGCAAAAGCGGCGCGCCTTGCGTGCCCCGTCGGCAGAGATCTGGTGAAAGTGGACTTGGCCGTCGGCATCGACTGCGCCGATGCGCACCCAGGACCACACCGCCCGGTTCCGGCCCGCAAGACCGCGCCCGGTCGGACTGCCTCCGGCGAGGAGGACACTTTGTTCGGCCTTGGCCTTGTCCCGCGGCGGCAGGCCCTGGCCGCCAGTACGGCCACGCCGTAGTGGGCCGCGATCTCCTGGTAGGTGGTGTTCACGTCGGGCTCGTTTCTCTAGGCCGTTCATTTCTCTCGGGTAACCGTCGCCTGCCCGGCCGGTGGGGCAGGTGGGGGCGCCCAACCCGGCGGTGCTGCGGGCCCCAGAGGGTGAGCGCTTAGGGGTCCCCACCTGGGGCGGCTGGGCGGGCCAAGGAGCGCCGCGGCGTTTTCCACCCGACAACCTCGAACCCGACAGCCGGTGTTGCCTAGGTTAGGCCTTTGTAGGCGCTGTCCCAGCCTGCGAGGTCAGGTGGCGACCGTGACGAGGGTGCCATAGCCCACCTGTTCCCACAGGCGGGCGTCGACCGCAGGCGGGATCTCCACGCAGCCAGCGCTCTGGGGAAAGCCGTAGGAGGCACGGGGGAACTCGTGCACAGCAAAGCTGCCGTCGAAATAGTCGATCTCTCGCACGTCAGGGATTTTGTATGTCTCGCCGTCGGGGTAGTTGCCGATGAGCGTCTGGCTGGACATCCGCAGGTAGATCGGCCAGGTGCCAAGCGGCGTCGAGTCGTCGACCCCTGTGTTGGCGAGCGAGGCCAGCACGACCCGCCGTTCACATAGAGCGTCAGCGTTTCAGGGTCGCCCTCGCGCACCAGGACGTAGCTGTACGGCCTGGCCGCAGGATCAGGGCGGAGGGCCTGGCGGGTGTGCCCAGATCGCTCAATTCTGGCGCGGCAGTTCGCGGACATTACCAAAGACACGGGAGGCAGTCCGCTGCTACGTGTTTGAGGCTAAGTGCTCTGGGACATAAGTTCGCTCACGTATTAGAGCGTCCTCACGCAGCGGCTATAAGCGAGGGTCCGCTCGTGACGCAGGGGGCTCAGTGGGCTACGCCGCTTGGTGCCGTGACAGTGCCGTGCTAGCGCCCACCCTGGCGCCCACCCGCTTGCCGCCCGGCTTCAGTTCCTGGCAAACCCGTACTGGTGTTTGGTGACAATCTGGCCGTGGCCCGTTACGACCTGTAGTCTTTTGGGACATGACTCGCTGGCGCTGGCTGCTGCTGCCAATCGCGTTGCTGGTACAGGGTGCGCCTGTTGCTGCGGCTACTCCTGCCCCTAACATCCGCATCACACCGATCCCGACGATCCAGATCCCGAGTGTGCCCGTCACTGCCGCTACTTCTGCCCCCAGCATCCGGATCACGTACATCACAGCGACAGTCGCTGCAGGTGGGCTCCCCCCTTTCATCGTTGATGCGACCGTCACCCCATACATGGATGCCCATAAGTCCAGCTGCAGGCTGATGCTTTTCGCGCCGAAGTCCCCTCCGCACCTTCAGTCTCCCTCCAACGTCAGTCCCTCGACTGGTCTCCTTCAGTGGGAGTATTGGGTGCCAGCGAGCGCTGCCGCCGGGTCCTGGCGAGCTCGGGTCTCGTGTCAAGGCTTCCTCGCCTCTGTTGACGCTTTCGTAGGCCCTTACGGTCATGCCTCCGCAGGCTTTGTAGTGGTACACGCGCACGCGCATGTCGAGGTCGTCAGGAGCGGCTTCACCCAAGAAAAGAACGGCTCGGGAAGTAGCATTTACTACGGGGTCGAGCTCAAGGACAAGTCTCTCAGCAGGGACGCCCTGGGAGTGGTCGTGAC
>JAKACE010000378.1 GCA_021821705.1 Actinomycetes bacterium
AGCCCACCACGTGCACTGCCCGGAGTCGCCCTGGTCCCACGACGTGGTGGCGCCGACGGCCCGGCCCGTGGGGGTGGGGGTGGGCGTGGGCGTGGTGGTCGAGCACTGGGGCAGGCCGGGGGTGAACCTGGCATAGACCGGGGTGTCGAGCCAGTAATCGGACACGTACTGGCCGCCGGCGAGCCGGTCCCAGATCGGCGAACCGTAGACGTCGGTGCCGGTCGTCTGGCACACGATCACAACGGCCTCGCCGTGGGAGAGCCAACCAAGCACGGTTGAGGAGGTGCTCGGGCCCGACCTCTGCGCCAGGGGAAGGGTGGCGGTCACGTGGTAGGTGCCGGCGGCGGCGGCGCCGGGAGCACCCAGGGCCAGCCCGACAAGGGTGGCGAGCGCACAAACCGAGCCCGACAGGGCGGTCCTGAAGTTCCTTGCTGCGTACATCTGTCGCACCTCCCTCTCGTGCCGGCGGCGGGTTGCCGGCCCCGGGGTGCAACCTGTCTGCACCCTCGTGGACAAACGCTAAAGCGGGGCAAGTGTCGCTGGTAAGGGGCAGATCCGCCCCCTGCCGCCCCCCAACGGCTCAGCGGAACCTGGCCAGGAAGCGGTCCAGCGCGGCCCGGTACAACGACGGGTCGGTGCCCACGGCACCGACGTGGTCGGCGCCTTTCACTGCCACGTAGGTGACGAAGCGTCGGTCGGCACGGGCGAAACGTGCCGCAAGGTAAGGAGGGACGACGGTGTCGGCCGTTCCCTGGAAGAGCAGGGCGGGCACGGACAGGTCGCGCTCGAGCACCGGTTCGGACAGCATGGACAGGTCAGCTCCCGTCCGCCACGAGGCCATCGTTGCGACCAGCGCGGCCATGAAGGCCGGCAGGTGAGCCCTGGACGCCTGGAACGCCAGTGTCGAGCGCCAGCCGAGCAGGGGCGAGTCCAGCACGATGGCCTCCACGTGCCGGGAGTAGGCAGGGTCGTGGGCCGTCACGAGGCACATGGCGCCGCCCAGCGAGTAGCCGTAGAGCACGACCCCGCTCGCTCCGCGGCTCATGGCGTAGTCCACGGCACGACCGACGTCTCGCCACTCGGTGGCGCCCAGGTGCGACAGGTGGTCGCGGCTGGCGGGTGCCCCGACGTCGTTGCGGTACGTGATGGCCAGGGTCGGGAAACCGAGCGGGTGCAGCAGGGAGATGGCAGACAGGTCGTCGGCGCGGTTGCCGCCGAGACCGTGCACGACGATCACCCAGGTATGCCGGGCGCCTGGGACGTACCAGGCAGGCATGGGGCCCAGCGGGGTGGGGACACGGACCGAGCGGAAGCGGATCCGCAGCGCCTGCCACGGGTCCCCCGTGTAGCGGTCGGCCTGCACGCCGGCCGCCTGGCCGGGCGACAGGTGCCCGACGACGGCGCTCAACTCCCGGGTGACCGTCGAAGCGGTGGTGGCCGCCACCGCGCCGACGACCGCCTGCCCGCCCTTCCAGGCCAGCCGGAAGGTGCCTGGTTCCAAGGCGTCAGGGCCCCGGCTGAGGACGACGTAGCGCTGGGCCCGCCCGACCGACAGGACGCGCAGCGGGTAGGAGGGCCCGACGTGTACGACGTCGGTGAGCCGCACAGCCGAGTACCACGCCAGCCCGATCGTGGCCGCAGCCAGCACGGTTGTCGCGACGACGACGGCGACCAGCCCCCGGCGTAGGGCGCGGCTGGGCACGGGGCGCACGAGCCCATGGTGCCTGGCTGGTCCCGGCGGAGCGAGGGGCGGATCTGCCCCTACCCCGGTACGCGGTAGAAGGCGCTTGGGCGCAAGCCCGCCGTACCGGAGCGTCAGCTTGCGGGCGTAGGGTCGTTTTCGGGCGGTCGTTCGCCGGTGCCGGGCCACTCGAGCACGACGCTCAGCCCGCGGGCGTCCGGCCCAGCCGCTGCGTCGGCTGGGCCGACGCGGTAGTCGCCACCGGCGGCACGGACCATGTGGACGCTGTTGCGCTTGCGCTCCCACGCCGCCGTCACCCGTTGTGGGTCAGGGCCGGGCCCGCCGCTGCGTACCTGCACCACCAGGTGGCCGGCGTCGCCGGCAGCGGTCAGCCCGACGGGATAGCCGTAGGCGTGGTACGCGGCGTTGTTGAGCAGCTCGCGGACCGCGTCCACCACGGTCAGTACAGGTGCTCCGGGCGGCAGCGGGCCGGACAGACCCGACAAGTCGAGATGGAGCCGCGTGACCGGCACGAAGGCACGGCTCAACTGGCGCAGTTCCTCGGCCAGGCCGGCGCCGTCGCCGCAGGATGCCCGCCCTGCGTCAGCAGCGTCGCCGGCCGAGCGGCCCAGGGCAGTGGCGAGGTCCCGGCGGTACTGCTCGGCCCATGGGGCCAGTTGGTCGGCGCTCATGGTGGCGCGGCGGACCTCGCGCAGGAGCGCCTTGGGGATGTCGTGGCCTATGCGGTAGGCCTGGGTCGCCGCTGCCACCCTGGCCTGCTCGCCGGCGAGGCGCCCGAGCATCGCGCGCAGCTCCTCCGACTGGCCCATGATGGCGCGCAGGAGGCGGAAGCCGAGGCGGGCGATGAGGAAGAACGGCAGGTAGGAAACGGCGTTGTTCCAGACGGCAGCGTCGGCGGTGCGCAGGGCGGCGGCCCCGGCGAAGTGGTGCGGGCCGAGGGCGCTGAACACGGTCGTGGCGTACGCAACGGTCAGGGCGCAGGCGCACGCCAAGCCGGGCAACAGCCGCCACCCGGCTGCCCCGACGACGACGACAGTGACGACCGTGTACGGCTCCGCCCAGAAGGCGGAAGTGGGCAGCGAGGACGCCCCGAGCACGGATGCCGCCAGCACGAGGCACAGGATCCCGCACACCGTCTCGGTGACGGCCGCAGGTGCGTCGACAGCGGGGAGGCGCCCCAGCCGCACGCGCCGGTAGCAGCGGCCGAAGCCGACAAGGGACTGTACGGCGAGCGCCGCCACCAGCCAGGCCGCCCGCCCGGCCTGGGCCAGGGCCAGCACAAGTGTGCCCGAGCGCAGGGCGCCTGCGATCAGGAGCGCCACCGTCTCGGCTGACCGGCCCTCGTAGTCCGCGGTCCCTGTGCCAGCGGTTGTCCCGGTGGGCATCTTCAGGCGCCTGGCCCGCGCGGCCGGTAGACCTCCCAGGGGCTGACGATGCCGAGCTGCACGGCCAGGCGGGCGCGGTCCGTCTGCTTTGCGCAGTCCGGGTAAATCTCCACGATGCGCTCCAGGTGCCTGCGCACGCCGGCCTCGGTCAGCGCAGGTTCGCAGGCGCGGGCGATCTGGAGGAGCTTGAGCCCGAGGGCTTCGAGGCGCAGGACCTCCTGCTGGCGCGGGCTGAGCACCTTGCGGGCCGAGGCTGCCAGGTTCTC
>JAKACE010000379.1 GCA_021821705.1 Actinomycetes bacterium
CGGCGACGAACATGCCCCCAGGCGACTACCTGTACCTCTGCTACAAGGCGCCGCCCGGGGGGGCGCCCAAGACCAGCAGTGGCAGCAACTACCTAGCTGCCCCGACGCAGTCGTCGACCATTTCCGGGTGGGCCTCGGGGAACGGCACGGGCGCCGCCTTCTACGCCTTCGACTCACCGGAGGGCCAATGGGGCACTTTGGCGGACGGCGGGGGGTGCTTTTCCGCGCCGTACAACTTCCCACCGCCGCCAGGGGCCGGTGACTGGTACGTACCTACCGTCTCGAAAGAGATCAGCGTGGCCTGGCTCGGGGGGCAGAAGAAGGTCTACTGGTTCTCGTCCTGAGCGGACAGTCCAGCCTCCCGTTTTCTAGTTTTGGCGGACGGCGCTCTCAGTGGTGGTGTTCGCTCTCCGCGCGATAGGGTAGCCGGGTCCCCTGTACCAGGTGTGAGGGGCACCCGGGCGCACGTGGGGGCCACTGATCGGTCGTATACAGCGGCACAAGGCCAGCGCGACACCCCACAGGTTCGCGACACGACAGACAGGAAGGTAAAGAAAATGCGCTCGAGCACGAAATTGGCGTTGGGCACTGTTGTAGCCGCAGTGGCCATGACGTTGCCCGGCCCTGGCGCCGCTGCCTCCCCGCCGGGTTGGCCGTCAGCAGGCGGCAACCGCAGCCCTGTCTCCACAGCCCCGTTCGTCCTGCCGAGGCTTGTACCAACACAGCCGGTAGTCATCTCCGCTCGGGCCCTGCCCGGCGCCCTTCCTGCCAAGGGCGGTGAAGCCACAGCCGTCGGCAAGGCCCGTGGCGCAACGTCGTGCCGGCTGGCCGTCCTGGGTGATCACGGCGTGAAGGTCACCCTCCCCAAGCCGGCCAACTGCTCGAAGGGCTCTTATCGCGAGCGCATCGGCTTCGGCCCGGACCGGGGTAGGTCCCCCGTCGTTGTGAAGCTCGGGCTCCTCGCCAGCCGCCCCGGCGCCAAGGGCGCACGCGCCGTGTTCTACGTCGTGGTGGCCGGCACACCAGTGATTAGCACACCAGCCCACCCGGCCGTCCTGTCGGCCAGGGCCGTCCCCTGGCGGCTCGCCTCCAAGGGCGGCACGGCCACCGTCGAGGGGCGCGTCGCTGGCGCCAAGGTCTGCCGCCTGGCCGTGCTCACCGACCCGGGAGTCAAGGTCGCCCTCCCCAAACCGGCCAACTGCTCGAAGGGCGCCTATCGCGAGAAGGTCGCTTTCGGCGTCAACCAGCGGAGCGCGCCGGCTGTAGTCGAGCTGGGCTTGTTCCCGTACGGCCTGGTGAGGAAGTACGCAGGCACGTTCTTCGTGACCCTGGCGGGGGCGCCGGCGCCTGTCACTCCCAGGGGCACGGCCCACGCTCCCGCTGCTCATGCCCCTACCGCTACGACGCCGCCAGCCACCCGCGACCAGGGCTCCGGTGGTGCGCCTTCCGGCATCATCGGGCCGGTCCCCCCGTCCAACCCGTTGCCGTCAACGACGACGACTGTGCCGGCGACAACCGTGCCGCCAACGACGACGGTGCCGCCTACGACTACAACAGTGCCGGTCACGACTACTACGGCCCCCACGACGACAACAGCTCCGCCAACGACGACAACCGTGCCAGCGACTACTACGACTACGACAGCACCGACCACGACGACCACCACGACGCCGCTGACATCTACCGCGAGCGAGGTCAGCTACAACTGGTCCGGCTACGTGGCCCAGCCGACCGGCGGTCTCAGTTACCAGGACGCCACCGGCACGTTCACGGTCCCGTCGCTCGCCACGGCCCAGACTTCTTGCAACGACCCCGTCTCCACCTGGGTCGGGGTGGACGGCGCCGCGGGGAGCGGCTACCTGTTGCAGGCAGGCGTCGACACGAGCACCGAGGACTACGCCACTGGCGCCTGCAATACGAGCGCCACGTACCAGGAGCCGTGGTACGAGATAATCACCCCCACCAATGTGGCGCCGGCACAGCTCATCCTGACCTGGAACGCCGGGACCATAGACGGTCAACCGGCGGCCGGCAAACCGGCCAGGATCGCCACCGGCAACCAGGTGCAGGTGACCGTCGCCCTGACCAACGCGAGCAACGACACCTGGACAGTCACGCTCCAGGACTTGACTACTGGCGGTGCCTACGTGATGTCAACCTCCTGGGCCGGCCCCGGCACTTCGGCCGAATGGGTGGTCGAGGACCCCGACCAGCCTGGCAACTCGGCTTGCACCTGGTACCCGCCCGGCACCACCGACGTCAGGCTGTGCCCCCTGCCCGACTTCAACCCCGTGGCCTTCTCGGATCTCGGGATCTCTCCCGGCGGCGCTACGTCTGGCTGGACCAACTGGAGGATCGGCTACCAGTACCCCAGCCTCGTGTCCAACCCGAGCACGTTGGAGCTCAACGGGAGCTTCACGGTCGACTACACGCCACCGGTCTCCGGGCCGGCCGTCCCGGCCAATGCCCCGGCAGCCGGGTCGCAGCTATCGCTCGTGGGGCCTGGGGGCATCATCCCGGCCCATCGGTAAGAGCTCGTGCCAATGCCTGCGCAGCGGCCTTGTAACTGCGACCACGCCACCGGTCTCCGGGCCGGCGGTCCCGGCCAATACAATGCCTGCGCAGCGGCCTTGTAACTGCGACGCCAACGTGCCGATCCGTCGGGCGCCCGAAGAGCGCCCGGCCTGGACTGTCACGAGCCGATCTCGGCATCCCTTCCGGCGGCTCGCTCACATCTGTGATACTATCTTCGATGTGAGTATCATGAGTGTGACTAGATGTCCACGGTGCCGGGGTTCGTAGGCCGGAAGGAGCAACTCAGCGCTCTCGAGGCGCTTCTCGGCCGAGTACGTGCCGGTACTGGGACGACATCGCCCGGGAAGTGCCTCCTGATGCGCGGGCGGCGCCGGGTGGGCAAGAGCCGCCTGGCCGAGGTGTTCGTCGGATCGACGGGAGCCCCGACGCTGTACTTCACGGCGTCCCGGCAGGGCAAGAAGGAGCTCGCCCTTTTCGCTGAAGAGGCCGCTGCCTCCAACCTCCCGGGCGCCGACCTCTTCGTTGGCGTGACGCTTGCCACCTGGGACGCGGCCCTGGGGCTTCTCGCCCAGGCTCTCCCCAGTAACGAACCTGCCGTTGTCGTCATAGACGAGTTCCCCTACCTGGTCGAGCATGGCACTGAAGTCGAAGCCACCTTCCAAAAGCAATGGGACCGGCTCCTCTCGCGAAAACCGGTCCTCCTCATCCTCATAGGTTCCGACCTGGCGATGATGGAAGCCCTCAACAGCCACGACCGGGCCTTCTTCCAACGGGGCACGGAAATGGTCGTCCCGCCGCTGTCCCCC
>JAKACE010000380.1 GCA_021821705.1 Actinomycetes bacterium
CCACGCCGGCGAAAACGGCGTTTGCCACGGTCGCGTAGAAGATCCGCAAGCCCTGGTGGACACCCGGGTGGAACTGCGCCATCGGGATCCACAGGCCCCACGAGACGACCGTCACCAGCGCCAGGAAGGCGGTCAACGCTCCGCCCCGGCCCGGAAGCGCCCGAGACAGGGCACGACGGCGACGGAGCCAGCGCCCGAAGTGCCCGCTCGGACGGCCCTGGCTGTGCTCACCCGCAAATCCTAAGCTCACGCCAGCGACGGCTCCCGGTGCGGACCAGCCACCCGGGCACCAGCGGTCGGCAGCCTGTCCCCACTCTGCCACCCGGGCGCGCCCGGCCGGGGTGCGACGACCAGGCCCTCCAACGCCGGCTCGGCGCCGCGGGCATTATGTCCGGGTGGACAGAGCCGAATTAGCGCGCGAGGTGTACCGGGCCTGCTACCTGGAGGGTGAGTTCGTTCTCCGCTCCGGGCAGAGAGCCAACTTCTACTTCGACAAGTACCAGTTCGAGGCGGCGCCTACCCTGCTGGCGGCGGTAGCGGAGCTGGCCCGGGAGCTGGTCCCGCCCGAGACGGAGGTCCTGGCCGGCCTTGAGCTGGGAGGCGTGCCCATTTCCACCGCCCTCTCACTCGCCACCGGCCTGCCCCAGGTGCTGGTCCGCAAGCAGGCCAAGACCTATGGGACAGCCAAGCTGGCCGAGGGCCCCGACGTGTCGGGCCGGCGCACCCTCGTCGTGGAGGACGTCGTGACCACCGGCGGTCAGGTCGTGCTTTCCACCGAGGACCTTCGTGCCCGAGGGGCGATCGTGGACACCGTGCTCTGCGCCATCGACAGGCGGCCCGACCCGGGCCAGGGCGAGGACAAGCTGGCTGCCGCCGGCCTGCGCCTCGTACCGGTGTTCACGCTGGCCGACCTGCTGCCCTGAGCGGAGCGGCCGCCTTCACCTGGCGCCGGCGGTGACCGCCGCCAAACTAGGGCTGCCCGCGCCCCCCGAAGCGTGGCTGCCCTAACCCGAACTGCTCTACTCGCCGTCATGGCACGTACCGCCCCGAACGGGTCATTCTTCGCGTCGTCCCTGGGCGCCGGTAAGGTTCGTGCTGCCGACGTCACCGGACCCGGCCCACCCCGCCTCAGGAGGACCAGATGCGTCGCACCCCGACATTGCTGGCCGTCAGCGCACTCAGCCTGACCGTGGCTGCCTGCGGCTCAGCCGCCAACCACCCGTCCGCCTCGGCGAGCAAGACCGTGCCGGCGCACGCGTCAGCCAACTCGCCGACCATAACCATCGGATCCACCAACTTCCCCGAGCAGGCCATCGTCGCCAACCTCTATGCAGACGCCCTGAAGCAGGCTGGCTACAAGGTCAACCTACGCACCGGCCTCGGTACCCGTAAGGCGGTGGAGCCGGCGCTGGCGGCCGGGGCCCTCGACCTCTACCCCGACTACGCCGGCAGCCTGTTGATCTTCCTCGAGCCCAAGGACACCGCCCAAGCGACCCAGCTGAGCACGGACCTGCCGGCGCTGCGCAAGGCGCTGGCGCCCCACAAGGCGACCGTACTGACCCCGGCACCGGCCATCGACACCAACGTCTTCGCCGTCACGAAGGCCACCGCGGCCAAGTACCACCTCAGTACCCTGTCGAGCCTCAAACCGGTCGCCCACCAGCTGGTGCTCGGCGGCCCACCGGAATGCCCCACCTACGCCTACTGCCTCCCCGGCCTGAAGCGGGTCTACGGGCTGCACTTCAAGAGCTTCGTCGCCACCGACGAGGCCGGCCCCATCACCATCGCCGACCTCGAAAACGGCAAAGTCCAGGTGGCTGAGCTCTTCTCGAGTGACGGCAGTATCGTCCGCAACGGGTTCGTCCAGCTCGCCGACAACAAACACCTTCAGCCTGCCGACCATGTGATCCCGGTCATCCGTAACTCGGTCAAGACGCCCAAGGTGGTCAAGGCGCTCGACCAGCTCTCCGCCAAGCTCACGACGGTCCAGCTCGAGCATCTCAACATCCAGGTCGACGTCGACCACCTGGACCCGTCGGTCGTAGCGTCCGCGTGGTTCAAGGCTCAGCGCCTCTGAGCCGGTCCGCGGGTGCCGGCCGGCGTGAGCAACCTGCCGGCACCTGCCATGGCCAAGTCGACAAGCAGTGCCAGGGCCGCCACCAGCAGGGCACCGCAGAAGGTCTCGACATCGTCCTGGTTGGCCAACCCGGAGATGATGTAATTGCCGAGGTCGGTGAAGTTGACGTAGGCCGCCAGAGTCGCGGTGGCTACCACCTCGACCGCCGCCGTACGCACCCCGGCCATGAGCAGAGGTGCCGCCAGCGGTAGCTCCACCCTGCGCAGTACCTGTCCGGGCTTCATGCCCATGGCAAGTGCGGCGCTGCGCACGGCCGGGTCCACCTCACGCACCCCGATGTAGGCGTTGGTGAGCACAGGCGGGACGGCCAGGGCGAACATGGCTATGGCGGCCGCCACGAAACCACCGTCCTGCAGGCGGACGATCACCGGCTGGATGGCGAGCAGGGTGAGGAGTGCGAAGGACGGCACGGCCCGGGCAGCATTGGCCGCGTTCACCACCACGAAGCTGCCCCGGCCGCTATGGCCCATCAGCGCTCCGAGCGGGGCCCCGGCCGCAACCGCCGCCGCGATCGCCACGGCGGACAGCTCCAGCTGCCCCACGAGCTGGTCGATGATCCCCCCGCTCCCCGTCCAGTTGGAACGGGCGGCGAAGAAGTGCGCCACCTGGCTCAGGAAGCCCATGTCAGCTGGTCACCCTGCGCTTGCGCGCCCACGGCACCATGACACGCTCGAGGCCGACGATGAGGGCGTCGGCTACGCCCGCGAGCAGGACTGAAAGCACCAGCGCCACGACGATCGGAGTGTTGAAGTCCTCGCTGAAGCCCTGCTGGATCAACTGGCCGAGACCGCCCTGCCCGATGAAAGCCGTGACGTTGACCAGGCCCACGGTGGTGACCGTGGCCACGCGGATGCCAGCGAGCAGCGACGGCACGGCCAAGGGGAACTGGACCCGCACCAGCTGCTGGGCACCGGTGTAACCGAGCCCCCTGGCCGCGTCCCGGGCATCGGCGGGCACCGACGCCAACCCGGCGACGACGTTCCTGACCAGGATCAGCAGGGTGTAGCTGACGAGGGCCACCTCAGCAGTGGTCACCGAGAAGAAGCCGGTTATGGGGGCGGCCAACGAGAGGAGCGCTATGGAGGGGACCACGTAGAGCACCCCGGTCGCACCCACGACAGGCGGGCGCAGTGCAGGTACCCTCCAAGCCAGCACCCCCAGGGGCAGTGAGATAGCCAGGCCGATGCCCACGGCGAGGACCGTG
>JAKACE010000381.1 GCA_021821705.1 Actinomycetes bacterium
GTCGGCCGACCCGGCCGCGCTCAAACGTGCCATCGAGAAAGCCTTCTCACGTGAGGGCCGCGAACGCGCCCAGCCCGAGGAACCGGTTCCCGGCAACCCCCCGGTGCCCCGAGAGAGCGCCGGTCCGGACATCCCCGCCGCCTGAGCACAGCCCACCCGGGCCCGGGGGGATGCCCGCACAGGCCGCAGCGGCGACCCTCGGTGCGCCTCGGCTCCGAGGCATCGGCCGGGGAGTCAGCCGGCGTGCAACCCCGGCCCGGGCGGGGCCTCCGCAGGCGGCGCGGCGGAGCCAGACGGCCTCGGGGCGCTTTCGGCTTTCCGGGCAACGTTGCGGGCCATCCCTTGGAAGACAACGGCATGGAACGGCGAGACAGCCCACCAGTAGAGGTGGCCGGCCAGGCCGCGCGGGTAGAAGAGCGCTCGCTGCCGGTACCTGGAGCGAGGCCGGCCCCCGACCGGCGGGAGCGGCACGACGCTCAGTTCAAGCCACGCCAGCCCCGGAAGTCGCATCTCCGCCCGCAGCCGTAGCAGGCTGCCCCGCTCGAGATCCTCGACCCGCCAGAAGTCCACCGAGTCGCCTGCACGCAGCCGGGTCGGGTCCCGCCGGCCACGGCGCAGCCCCACCCCTCCCACCAGCCGGTCGGCCCAGCCTCTCACCTGCCACGCCAGGCGGAACGAGTACCAGCCGTTCTCGCCACCGATCCCCTCGATCACCGCCCACACTGCGTCGGGCCCGGCGTCGACGTCAACCACCCGCTCGTCCTTGTAGAGGGTGCCGCCCGACCAAGCCGGATCCGAGGGGATCGGGTCACTGGGGGCCAGCCCGTAGGCGGCGGAAGACCAGCGGGTCGTTACATCGGCGTTGCGCACCCTCGCCAGGGCGAGCCGGACCGCTTCATCGAAACCGACCAGGCCCTCCTCCGGCGCCGGGATGTAGTGGGCGATGTCGTTGTTCCTGCAGACGGCCTCATGGCGTAGCGACTCCACCAGGGGCCGGGCGATGGTGCCGGGTACGGGCGTGACGAGCCCGACCCAGAGGCTGGACAGGGAGGGGGACAGGACCGGCACGGGCATGATGAGCCGGCGGGGAAGCCCGGCCACGGCCGCGTACCGCAGCATCATGTCCCGGTAGGTCAGCACCTCGGGGCCGCCGATGTCGAAGCTCCCACTGACCTTCTCGGGCAACGACGCCACCAGCACCAAGTAGCGCAGCACGTCGCGCACCGCTATGGGCTGTACCCGGTTCGACACCCACCGGGGCGTCACCATCACCGGGAGCCGTTCCGTGAGGTACCGGAGCATCTCGAACGACGCCGACCCCGACCCGAGGATGACGGCGGCGCGCAGCTCCGCCGTTGGGACACCCGACGACAGCAGAATGCGGCCGACCTCGGCGCGCGACCGCAGGTGGGGGGACAGCAGGTGCTCCGGCTGGTCCGGAGTCAACCCACCCAGGTAGACGGTACGCGCCGTGCCGGCGGCGAAAGCGGCCTGGCCGAAGGCCTCCGCCGCCCGCCTGTCGAGCTCCTCGAAGGAGCGGCCCGCTCCCAGGGAGTGGACCAGGTAATAGGCAGTGCGCACGCCTTCGAACGCCCCCGGCAGGGTCGACGGCAGGGTCATGTCCGCCTGGACCACCTCTGCCCGGTCCGCCCACGGCTGGTCCCGGGCACGCCGGGGGTCACGCACCGCCACCCTCACCCGGTAGCCGGCGTCGACCAGGGCCGGGACCAGTCTGCCGCCTATATAACCGGTAGCGCCTGTCACCAGGCACAACTGCCCTTTCTCGGCGCTGCTCACCCGTCGAGCCTCGCGCATGTCGGAGCGCTACGTGCTGCCGTCCTCCTGCGCCGCCACGGTCTCCACGCCGGACGCCGGCGGATCAGGGCTCTACAGCCAGGCGCAGGCCGAAACCGATCAGCACGACACCGGTACAGCGGTCCACCCGCCTGCGCAGGCGGGAGTTGGCCAGCCACGCCGTGACAGAGCGCGACGCTGTCAGGAGCACGGCGAAATATGCGGCTGTCATGACCACGAAGATCGCCCCGAAAAGTAACGATACCCAGGCCACCGGATAGCCGTGGGGGACGAAACCCGGCAGGAAGGTCACGAAGAAGACACCCACCTTGGGGTTGAGCAGGTCCGTCAGCAGCCCGGCACTGTAGCCCGTGCGGGCCAGGCGGGCGGCGTCGTCGACCAGGGGCGCCGAACCCCGCGAACGCAATGACCTCACCCCCAGATAGACCAGGTACACGGCCCCGGCGGTACGCAGGCCGAGATAGGCGTCGTGGCTGGCTCGCAGAACTGCCGACAGGCCGAGGACGGCCGTCACCACCCACACCGAGAGCCCGCTCAGCACGCCGAGCACGGTGCGTGCCGCCGTGGCCCGGCCGCCCCTCACCAGGTTGCGCACCACGACCAGGGTGTCCGGGCCGGGCAGGAGGACGACCACGAGGGCGGCCACGCTGAAGGTCGCAAGCGCTACCAACATGCGCCGATCCTAACGGTTCAGGCTTCGCGGCTCGTAAGTACCTCCCACGCATCGCCGACCATTTGCTCCAAGAGGGGACGGGCCGGGCGCCATCGCAGTTGCTCCGCCGCCCGCTGGGCGGACGCCACCAGCACGGCGGGGTCCCCAGCTCGCCTGCCCGCCACCCGTACGGGCAGCTTGGCCCCCGTGACCTGCTCCACCGTTACCAGCACGTCGCGCACCGATGAACCATTGCCGTTGCCCAGGTTGTAGATCTCGTGCCTGCCTTTCTCGCACTTGGCCAGGGCCAGCAGGTGGGCGTCCGCTATATCGGCGACATGGATGTAATCACGCACACAGGTCCCGTCGGGGGTCGGGTAGTCGTCACCGTAGACGACGAGCTCAGGGCGCCGCCCCAGAGCCACTTCGAGCGCTATGGGCACCAGATGGGTCTCCGTGGAGTGCCGCTCGCCGCGCCCGGCGTAGGCGCCGGCGACGTTGAAATAGCGCAGGCTGACAGCAGCCAGGCCCTTTTCGGCTGCGGTCGACGCCAGCACCCGGTCTACGGCCAGCTTGGACTCGCCATAGGGGCTGACCGGCCTGCAGACAGCGTCCTCACGGATGGGCACCTCGTCGGGGCCCCCGTAGACGGCTGCGGTCGAGGAGAAGACGAGCCGGGGCACGCCGGCGTCCACGAGCGCGCTCACGAGCCGGCTGCTGCCTACGACGTTGTTCTCCTCGTACTTGGCCGGGTTGGACATCGATTCGGCCACCAGCGAAGCCGCAGCCAGGTGCACCGCCCCGTCGAAGCCGCTCAGGATGTCGAGGCCGGCCGGACCGAGGATATCGGCGGCGTCGTGCACCCGCCCG
>JAKACE010000382.1 GCA_021821705.1 Actinomycetes bacterium
CGGCACCCCGTGCGTCCTGTGGGGCCTCGTCTCCGTGCGCCGCTGCGCCGAGCGGGAGGCTGTGCTCGACGCTTTGAGGGCGGACCAGTTCCGCAAGGCCGTGCTGGCTTTCCCCGATGAGGACGTTCTGGTGGCAACCAGGGTCCGCGACACCGGCGGCTTCGCCGCCTTCTCAGGTCTCGAGGACATATGCCCCCGGCCCCACTACAAGGTCTCCGGCGAGGAGCGGGCCTGGTCGCGCCGCCTGGCCAAGCGGTTCGGAGCCGAGGGCCGTGTTGACGACAGGACCTTTGTCGTGAAGGGTGACGGCTCGCCGTGCCCGGTGTTCGACTACGAGCCCGAGGAGCCGGACAAGCTCGACCCCGAGATCTCCGACCTCATGGCCAGTCTCGATGCCCAACGGCGGGACCACCTCATCGCCTTCGGGTGGGCGATGTCCGAGGAGCTGGCTTCCGGCTTCAGGTCCTGATGGAGGGCGCCTCGGCGCACGCCCGGCGCCCCGGTCCCGGAAGGGTTGCCGGGCGGCCCCGTCGTCAGCGCCGAGGGACGAGCGCCTCGACCACCTTGTGGCACTGCCCGCTCACTGGCGGCTCCAACGCCACGACGACGTAGGTGCCAGGGCGCAGGTTGGCGTGGTCGCGCCGGCTGCGCTCCATGGCGGCAAAAAGGCGGGGATCCGAGCAGGCCAGCACCTGAGGCCGTCCGCTCCAGACGAAGTGGCACCACATGGCCCCGCCCTCGAGGGTCACGACGAGCGGGCCACTTGTCTCCGCCAGTGCCACGGAGGGATGGTCGGGCCGCCGCTCCCAGAAGGGCACCGCAGGCCCGTGGAAGCCCAGCAGTGGTGTGTTCTCGGGATGCAGCAGAGGTGACATCAGCTTGCGCGCCCGGCGTCCGGCCAGGCGCCCGGCCGGGGACGGCGAGCCGGCGATGACCAGGGCCTCGGGCTCGGCCGGGTCGGGGACGAGGTCGGGGTCACTGGCCACGGTCACTTCGACCACGTCGTACGGGGCGATCCGGGCGTCGACGACCTGCGAGGTCCACGCCCTCACGAGCGCGCCAGAGTCCAGGTCGATCCCGACGCAGTGGCTGTGCCCGGTCGAGACCACCAAGAGCTGGAGGGTCGTGCCCGGCGCGTCGTGGAGGCGCGGGATCACCTTGCTTGGGGCCTTGAGTCCTGGGCTGGTGAGCATCTGGAACATTCTTGTCGGCCGCAGCGGGGCGAGCGGTGGATACCCGTTGACGGCGAGGACAAAGCCGTTACCGGGCGTCCAACAGACGCGCCAGTTCACCCGGTGAGGTGACGGGCAGTTCGCAACGGTAACCGTGGCATACGTAGGCCTTGCCTGTGCTGTCCGGTCCGGTCCTTGCCTCCCACAGCGGCGAGGCGAAGGGCTCTCCCCACGCCAGGACGGCACCAGGCAGGTAGCGCTCGAACACCGGCCTCACCATGGCGGTGTCGTGGCCGGCGACCACCACTTCGGGGCCGCCGACGGTGAGCTCGTCGGCGGCCAGGGCCATGGCCGGGAAGCCCGAGGGCGTCCGCTGCATCGCCGGCCAGAGCCGCTCGACAAGCCGGAGGGCCATATCGGTCATGTGGCGGTCGCCGGTCAGGTGCCCTAGGCGCCCCAGGGAGGCTGCCGCAACGGAGTTGGCGGCCGGGGCGGCCCCGTCGTAGGCGTCCTTCAGCCTCGCCACTAGCGGCGGGGCGTCCTGGCCATAGGTGAAGAACCCACCCCCGTCGGGGTCCCAGAAGAGGCGCTCCATCTCTTTTGCCGTACGCACTGCCTCGTGGGCCCAGCGGGCGTCGCCGGTCGCCTCGTAGAGGCGGGTGAAGGCATCGGTCAGCCAGGCGTAGTCGCCACAGAAGGCCGGTGGCCCCTGCTGGCCCGCCCTCCAGGAGCGCAGCCACCGCCCGTCGGGGCGTCGCGTCAGCCTGCACAATGCCTCGGCGGTGGCGACTGCCTCCGAGATCCAGTCGGCGCGGTCGAACGCGGCGCCGGCAGCCGACACAGAGGCCACCGCCATGGCGTTCCACTCGGTCAGCACCTTGTCGTCGAGGCCCGGCCGCACCCGCTGCGAGCGCCGCTCGGAGAGGGCCGCCCTGGCCCGGTCCAGCTCGGGCGGGCGGGCCAGGTCGCCTCGCCCGGGGCGCCAGAGTATGTTGCGGCCCTCCCAATTGCCCTCGGGTGTCACGCCGTACCAGGCGGCCACCTCGGCGCCCCCGACCTCCACCACCTCGGTGTAGTCCCAGGTGTAGAACCGCCCCTCGGTCCCTTCGCTGTCGGCGTCCTCGGCGGAGGCCCAGGCTCTATCGGGAAGGCGCATGGGCGGTGCCAGGAGGTAGCCGACCGTCTCTTCGACCACCTGGCGGTAGCGGGGTGCCCCGGTGAGCTGCCAGGCCTGGGTGTAGCTGCGCAGCAGCAGGGCGTTGTCGTAGAGCATCTTCTCGAAGTGCGGCACGAGCCAGCGCCGGTCGGTGCTGTAGCGGGCGAAGCCGCCACCGAGGTGGTCGTACATCCCGCCTGAGCTCATGGCGTCCAAAGTGAGGCGCCAGGCCCGGCCGGCCGCCTCGTCGCCCGTCCTGTGCCAGTGGCGGGCCAGGACTTCCAGGGTTGCCGGTTGGGGGAACTTGGGCGCGCCGGCCCGCCCGCCCCACTCGGGGTCGTGGTTGGCCAACAGGGCGGAGGCGGCCGCCCCCAGGGCTCCCTCGCCTGGGGTGCCTTGGGCGTTGGCGCCGGCCGGCGTCGGGGGGAAGGCCAGCTGGTGCCCGGTCAGCTCGTGCCCGGTCAGCTCGTGCCCGGGTAGGGCTGTGCCCCTCTGGAGGGCGTCGGTCAGGGCCTGTGCGTCGCGCTCGACATCCGTCCTGCGTTGCACCCAGACCTCCGACACGCGCGACACCAGGCCGAGCAGGTGCTGGCGGGGCAGGTAGGTCCCGGCCCAAAACGGGCGACCGTCGTGGAGGGTGAGCACGGTCATGGGCCATCCGCCGCTGCCGGTCACGAGCTGGACAGCCTCCATGTACACGGCGTCGACGTCAGGGCGCTCTTCCCTGTCGACCTTCACCGCGACGAAGTTGGCGTTCACGACCTGCGCCACCTCGGCGTCCTCGAAGCTCTCGTGAGCCATCACGTGGCACCAGTGGCACGCCGAGTAGCCCACCGACACGAGCACGGGCACGTCCCGGCGGCGGGCCTCCTCGAAGGCCTCGTCGCACCAGGGCCACCAGTCGACGGGGTTGGTGGCGTGCTGCAGCAGGTATGGGCTCGTCTGGTCGACCAGACGGTTGGTCCGCGCCACGGGCACACGCTAGCGGTAGGCGGCTCGGCTCC
>JAKACE010000383.1 GCA_021821705.1 Actinomycetes bacterium
GGGCCGGGGAGCGGAACTGACCCTGGACCAGCAAGTCAGTTGGTTGAGCTTCCAGTTCAGCGCCCCGGGCCTCTTCGCCCACCTGCTGCGCTACGGCCACCGCTACGACGCCATCGTCTTCTCGCCCTACCTGTTCTGGAGCACGAGCGTCTGCATGCCCCTCGTAGCCGAACGGGCCGTTGTGGCCCCCTGCCTGCACGACGAGGTTTACGCCCGGGTGCCCGTGCTGCGCCCGGTGCTGGCGAGCCCGGCGCTGGTCTGGTTCCTTTCGGCCCCCGAGCACGCCCTGGCCCACCGGCTGGGCCAGGTTGCCCCCCACCACAGCGTCACCGGGGCCGGTGTCCGGGTGCCCCAGGGCTACGACCCCGAAGGCTTCCGGCGCCGGCACCGGCTGGAGCACCCCTTCGTGCTGTTCGCCGGTCGTCGTGAGGAGGGCAAGGGGGGCGAGTGGCTGGAGCGGGTGCGCCGTAGCGTGCCCGAGGGCTTCGAAGTCGTGTTGATCGGCAAGGGGGACGCTGGGCCCGGCCCAGCCGGGAGGCGTGACGCGGCCGATGAGGCCCCGGTCCCGGGGGTGCCCGCAGAGCAGGGGGCAGCCGCACAGGGCGCGCCGACCGGAGGCGGAGCTGCCGGCGGCCTGGCGCCCCTGCGCGACCTCGGCTACGTCGACGACGCCGAGCGTGACAGCGCGTTCGCTGCCGCCGCCGCCTACGTGCAGCCCAGCTCGATGGAGAGCTTCTCCCGCACGGTCATGGAGTCCTGGCTGGCCGGTACACCGGTCGTCGCCCTTCAGGCGGGCGAGGTGGTGGCGTGGCACTGCGAGCGTTCGGGCGGTGGGCTGACCTTTGCCGACGAGGCCGGCCTGGCTGAGGCGCTGGCCACCGTGACCGCCCCCGGACCGGGGGCCCGGATGGGCGCGGCCGGCCGGCGCTATGTCATCGAGCACTACAGCTGGCCGGTGGTCCTCGACCGCATGGAGGCCAGCCTCGGTGCCGCTCTGGGCGGGGTGGCCTGAATGGAGCGCTGGTGCCTGGTGGTCGGCAGCTACCCGCCCGTGCCCGGCCCGGCTTCGGCGGCGACGGTGGCCGCGGTGGAGCGGGCCTGGGCGGCCGGCTACGAGGTCCGGGTGATATCGCCGCGCCCCAGTGCCGCTGCTCGCGTGCTGGCTTTCGACGGGCCCGGTCTCGGGGCGGAGCTCGAACGCCGTTGCCGAACGGGCTCGTACCGGAGGGTCGTCGTGTGCGCCGAGCCAGGCTGGCCGTTCCCGGCGGAGCCGGGCCTGTTGAGCGGGCCCCGGCGCACGGCCAGACGCCTGGCCCGGGCGCTGGCGACGGTGCGCGAAGCCGAGCTGGTCCTGACCGGGCCGGTCGCCGCCATGCACCAGGTGGTCCTGGCCCTGCCGTTGTTGTGGCCCTCGGTGGGCACCGTCAGCGCCAGCACGCCGGCACTGGCAGCGGCCGCTGCGGCCACTGTCCCCGAGGCGGCGGTGTCGGTGGCTGCTCCGAGCACCAGGCGCCTGCCGTTGGACGGGCTGGTCGGAGCTGCGACGGGGCTCTCGGCTTGGCCGGGAGTGGTCGGGCCGATGGAGCCGGGCCAGAGGTCGCAGATGGCCCGTGCCCGGCGCCTGGCGGGCCGCACCGCACGGACGTTGCTGGGCAGGTACGAGCCCGCCGTGCGTGCGGCCGCAGTGGGAGGCCTCGGCAGGCTCCGTAGTGCCGCCAAGGCGCTACCCGGGCTGCGGCGGGCCGTGGCTACTGTGAGGGCCCTGGCAAGGGGCGGCTGAGGCCGGGGTACCCGGCAGCGGGCACCCGAGGCCGGGGGCAACCCGAGGAAGAGGCCGTCGGCACGGGCAGCACAGGCATGGGCCCCTGTCCCCGAGGGGCCCCGGCTCTGCAGCGCCGGCAGGCATAGCTCTGCTAGCTGCAGAGCTGTTTGTCGAGAAGGCGCGTAGGTTGGGGCGCCGGCTGCGTAGGTTGGGCCTCGATGATCGTGTACCGCAGGACAGTGCCCCAGCCCCTGGGCGAGGTGTTCGCCTGGCACGAACGGCCGGGGGCGTTCACCCGCCTATCGCCACCCTGGTTGCCAGGGCGTCCCGAGCAGGAGGCCTCGTCGCTCGAGGACGGCACAGCCGTGCTGGCCCTGCCCGGCGGCCTGCGCTGGGTGGCCAGGCACCGCCCGGACGGCTACGACCCGCCCCATGCCTTCGTCGACGAACTGGCCGCGGCTCCCGGGCTGTGGCGCCATACTCACGTGTTCTCTGTGGAGAAGGACGGCAGCACCCTGGTCGAGGACCGGGTGGCCACGCCGGTGCCGGAGGCAATGCTGCGACCGTTGTTCGCCTACCGCCACCGCCAGCTGTCGGCTGACCTCGCCTCCCACCAACGGGCCCGGTCGTGGGCCGCCGGCAGCGGCGACGAAGGCACCGGCACCGGCACGGCACCAGAGCCCCTCGAGCCCCTCACCGTCGCCATGACGGGTTCCTCGGGCCTGGTGGGCTCGGCGCTGGCTGCCTTCCTCACCACGGGTGGCCACCGCGTCGTCCGCCTCGTGCGGCGGGCACCCCAGCACCCGGGCGAACAGCGGTGGGACCCGGATGCCCCCTCGCCCGACGTGTTGCTGGGCGCCGACGCCGTCGTCCATCTGGCCGGCGCCTCCATTGCGGGCCGGTTCACCGAGGCGCACAAGGCCAAGGTTGCTTCCACCCGGACCGGTCCGACCGAGCGCCTTGCTGCCGCTGCGGCACGTGCCGCTTCCACGGGCGGCGGTCCCCGGGTCTTCGTCAGCGCCTCGGCCGTCGGTTACTACGGCTACGACCGAGGGGAGGAGCCGGTCGGGGAGGACGCGCCCCGTGGCCGCGGCTTCCTCGCCCAGCTGGTCGCCGAATGGGAGGAGGCCACCGCGCCGGCCGCGCAGGGCGGGTTGCGGGTCTGCCAGGTGCGCACGGGCATCGTCCAGTCACCGGCGGGCGGGATGCTGCGGCTCCTCTACCCGGTCTTCCTGGCCGGCCTCGGCGGCCGGCTCGGGGACGGCTCGCAGTGGTCGTCGTGGGTGGCCCTGGACGACCTGGTCGACATCTACTACCGGGCGCTGGTCGACGGGCGCATCTCCGGCCCGCTCAATGCCACCAGCCCCAACCCGGTCACAAACGCCACTTATACCGAGGTACTGGCCAAGGTGCTGCACCGGCCCGCCCTGTTGAGCGTGCCGGCACTGGCTCCCGAGCTCCTACTGGGGGTCGAGGGTGCCCGCGAGTTCGCCATGGCCAGCCAGCGGGCGTTGCCGGCCGCGCTCGAAAAGCTCGGGCACAGCTTCCGCTACCCGGACCTGGAGGGCG
>JAKACE010000384.1 GCA_021821705.1 Actinomycetes bacterium
GGCCTGGCGCGAACGCCACCTCGGCCCGGTGCCGGTGGCCGAGGGCCCCGGTGCCGTGCGCCGGTCCATCGAGCGGCTGGCCGACGTCGTGGCCGCCTCCTTGGACCTCGAGGCCCTCCTCGCCATGGCAGCCGCGGCACCGAGGTCCCAAGTGGACGAGGCCCCGAGAGCACGGCCCGCCGGGCGGGCCAGGGTGGCCCTTTGCTCTGGCCCCGCTTTCAGTTTCTATTACCCAGACAACTTGGACTTGCTCCGGCAGGCCGGTGCCGAACTGGTGCCCTTCGACCCGCTCAGACCTAGATCCGCGAGTTACAAGGGTGTAAGCAATATCAGCTCTCTGGAGCGTTGTGCTTAACGACATTCGTGCGACTCCAGACCTCCTGACATGGGGGGGAAGAAACCCTTGATAAAATAAAGGGTTTCTAGCACTACCCCAGGGCTGGGTATGAGATAATTGATACGTGAGCAAGTCGGGTGCGGCAGCAGTGGGCGTGCGTGCTGGGATGGTGGCCGTGCGAAAGGGACAACCGCTGCCATTGCGCCCAGCGGGGTCGGTGCCCATCGGCCCGGCGGCCGCGCTCTTCGAGGACGACGAGGGTGGCGTGGTGTTCGTCTGGGGGATGGCGAGCTGGTGCTGGCCGAGCGGTGACGTGGTGTCCCGCCGGCTGGCGGCGGTCGGGCTGGTGGCCACGGGCGCCGCTACCCGGACCGAGGTGGCGGCAGGGTTCGGGGTGGACTTCGACACCGTCCGGCGGTGGTCGCGGGCGTGGGAGGCAGGCGGGGCCGCAGCACTGGCAGAGGGCCAGCGCGGCCCGAAAGGGCCCTCCAAGCTCACGACCGACCTGGTGGGCCAGATCCGTGCACTACGGCGTGGCGGGGCGTCGCTGAGGGCCATAGCTTCCGAAGTGGGCGTGTCGACCGACTCGGTGCGCGTCGCCCTGGCCGGCGCCCCTGCCACCGACGCCACCGCTGGCCCGGGGAACGGGGCTAGCCCGAAGGGCAAAGCACTGGAGCCACTGGCCCGCCCCGAGCCCCGCGAGAAGGAGCGAGAACTGGCAAGTGCCGGGATGCTGGCCGGGGCGCCCCCGGTCATCTGCGAAGGTGCGAGCTTGCCCTTGCTCGGGGCGTTGCTCGTCCTGCCGGCGCTGGCGCTGACGGGCCTGGTCGGCGCGGCGGAGAAAGTGCTCGGGCTGCCCAAGGCGGCTTTCTACTCCCTGCACTCGCTGCTTTTGGCCTTGGTCTTCTTGTCACTGCTGGGCGAGCCGCGCGCCGAGGGGGCGAGCCGCGTCGACCCCGTGGCTATCGGCCGCCTCCTCGGCCTCGACCGTGGCCCCGAGGTGAAGACGCTCCGCCGGCGCATGGGAGCCCTGGCCGGGTTGCGCCGCTCCGACCAGCTGCTGGTGGCCCTGGCCCGCCACCACGTCACCGCCCACCCCGAGGCCATGGGGGTGCTGTACGTGGACGGCCACGTCCGCGCCTACCACGGCGGCTCCGACTTGCCACGGGCGCACCTGGCCCGGGCCCGGATCGCCATGGCCGCCACGACCGACTGCTGGCTGGCCGACTCGGAGGGCGACGCCGTGCTGGTGTGGTCCTCGCCCCCGGGCGCCTCGCTTGCCGGCGAGCTGAAGACGGCGGCGCTTGCAGTGCGGGACCTGGTAGGCCCTGACGCCCGGCCCACCATCTGCTTTGACCGGGGAGGCTGGAGCCCTGCGCTTTTCGCCGAGCTGGCAAAGATGGGCTTTGACATCTTGACCTACCGCAAAGGCCCGCTGCGCCCCGAGCCGGCTAAGGCCTTCAACGCCTACCAGGTAAAGGACCGCTCCGGCCATGAGAGCGAGCTCGTTCTGGCAGACAGGGCCGTGCGCATCTATTACGACAAGCGCCGCCACTACTTCGCCTGCCGCCAGGTGACCCGGCTCGACGCCGCCAGCGGCCACCAGACCCAGGTCCTCACAACCAAGGCCAGCTTGAGCGCCCCCGAGGTGGCATCGGCCATGTTCAACCGCTGGCGGGAGGAGAACATGTTCCGCTTCATGCGCCCCAGGGGCCTCGACGCTCTGGACAGCTACGCCAAGGTCGCCGACGACCCCAGCCGCATGGTGCCCAACCCGGCCAAGGCCGCCATGAAAAAGGCCCTGGCCGCCGCCCGGGCCGGGCTTGCCGCTGCCAAAGCCGCCAACATCACCGAGGCCCTCGGAGGGGGGCGGCCCTCCACCCGCCTCATCGAGGAGGCCGAGGCACACCTCGCCGCGTTGAAGGCCGAGTCGGCAAAGGTCCCTGCCAAAGTCCCCCTGTGCGAGGCCCGTCCCGACGCGCTGCGCTTGGACGACGAGCGCAAACGACTCCACGACGCAGTGCGGATGGCCACCTGGAACGCCGAGCACGCCTTGGCCCGTGCCCTCGGGCCCCACTACGCCAGGGCAGAAGACGAAGCCCACAGCCTGCTCTCCGAAGCGTTCTCCGCCTCAGCCGACCTAGAAGTCATCGACGGTCATCTCCATGTGCGCATAGAGCCGCTCTCGGCCCCGCGCCGCAGCCGGGCCATCGCCGCACTATGTGCCGAGCTGACCGCTACCGAGACCATTTACCCGGGCACGGACCTGGTCCTCGTCTACAGCGTGAAAGGCTACTGAGCCCGGTGCCGGGCCGCTCGCCACGGCTCAAGTCCCGCAGCAATTCCCCCCCTGTGTCCAGAGCCCTGGACTCAGGAAGCGACAAACTCCGTTTAGGCGCGTTCGACTGAGGTCGTGAAGTCTTGTAATTCGTGATGCCGGCCGCGATGTCGCCGAGCGAGGCGAGCGGGCGTTGCTCCAAGCGGTTATGGGCTTATGGCAGCGACGAGCGTGTCGAGCACTCGCCAAGCCGACCCGAACGCACCGTCCGCGTCGTCGGGCGAGGGGCGCACCATAAGGCGACCGGCGTGGCGGGTCACGCGCGCGGCAACGCAGACAACCTCGCGGCGGAGCCGCTTGCCGTGGGCGCGGCCACTTCTTATGTCGTGTCAGGGCCTGCAGCCAGGACGATATGTTCATGGCGATCAACGCCGACCATGTCCAAAGGGCGTTCACCGCCTCGTAGCCGGAGGGCATGTGCCGCAACGCGGCACCGTACTTCGAGTCTTTGGTGGTCTCTTCGACAAGGGCACGCTCCCGGAACCACGCCTCGAGCTCGCAGATGTCCCAGGACAGGTTCGTAATGATGAAACTGTAGGCGTAGACGGGCACAACCTCGCCTGCTTCGAACAGGGCGAGCTGCTCGGGGTCGATGGTACGCCGGCGGCGGCTCCGGGCGTCGCGGGAGACCTCTTCTGGGCTGAGCTTCACCC
>JAKACE010000385.1 GCA_021821705.1 Actinomycetes bacterium
GCCACCTGGGAGGGGGTGGCGCAGTTGAGCCCGGCCATGATCGAGTGGTGCGGTCCGGGCACGCTGACCATCCGGCCGGCCTCGACCGAGGCCATCACGCAGTTGGCGTCGACCGGCTCGACGCCCCCCACGCTCGGGCCGTCGGCCCGCCGGCGGTAGTGGTTGACCGCCGCTGCCGCCAGCGCCCCCACCCCGACGGGGACCACGACCACGTCCCCGGCCACGAGGGGGCTGCCCAGCTCGTCCAGGCGGTCGGCGACCTCCCAGAACAGCGTCGAGTACCCCTCGATCACCCAACGGGGGACCTGCTCGTAGCCGGTCCAGCTGGTGTCGGAGATCACCAGGCAGGTCGGGCCGGCTTCCTGTGCCGACCGGGCCACAGCGTCGTCGTAGCTGCCGGCCACGACCTCGACGCTGGCTCCCTCCGATGCGAGGGCGTCGATGCGGGCCTGGGCCGTGCCCTCGGGTACGAAGATCCGGGAGGCGAAACCGAGCAGGCGGGCCATGTGGGCAACGGCTCGCCCGTGGTTTCCGTCGGTGGCGGCGGCGAAGGTGAAGGGCCGCAAGCCCTCCAGCAGCCCGGCCAGCTCGTCGATGTCGGCCCAGGGACCGGGCTCGGCGCCCAGGTGCTCCGACAATGCCCGGTAACAGGCCCAGGAGGCCCCGAGCAGCTTGAACGAGGGCAACCCGAAGCGTGAAGTCTCCTCTTTCAGGAGGACCCTGCTCACCCCGGCCTTCTGCGCCAGCGCCGGCGCGCTGAGCAGCCGGCTGGGTGCATAGTGGGGCAGCTTGCGGTGCAGCTCCAGGGGGGCCCTGCCGTAGGGGGACCACACGGGCACCGGCCCGGCCCCGGGGTTGACCACGACGTGGGCCGCCAAGCCCACGGGAGTGCTCAAGGCCGCCACCCGGCAAATGCGTCGATCATCGCCCTCACGTCACCCAGGGGGTAGAGGACCGGGCACGTGCAGCCATGAGCCATGTAGTCGGCCACCCTGGCCCTGACCTGATCGGGCGTCCCGGCCGCTGTGAGCATCCGCACCACCTCGTCCGGGACCAGCTTGGAGGCGGCTTCGACCTGCTCGTGGGTGGCAGGCCAGGTGAGCACCTCGCCGACGGCGTCGAGCAGCGAGCGCGGCACGCCCGACGCGGCCATTATGTGGGGCTGCTGGCCAAGGTACTGGGTGACCATGAGGCGGGCCATGTCGAGGGCCGTCGCCTCGTCCTCGTGCACGGAGCAGACCACCAGCTGAGGGCGGTCGATGTCCTCGAGGCGGCGGCCCGAGCGGTCCAGGCCGGCCTGGAGGTGCTCCATGGCCCGGTCGTTGTAGTCGGGGGAGACGAGGTAGTTGAGCACGACCCCGTCGGCTATCTCCCCGGCCAGCTCGAGCATCTGCATGCCCGTCGCACCGATGTACACGGGTACCTGCTTGGGCCGGCGCTCCTGGTAGACGTAGTCGAGCTCGACCCCGTCCAGGTGCACCCAGTAACCGTCGAAGGTGACGGTCTCGTTGTTGAGCAGCGCCCGGACAGCGGTCACCACCTCGCGCATCACCGTCAGCGGCCGGGACCTGTCGATTCCGACCTTGCGGGCCAGGGGGTCCCACCAGGCGCCGAGCCCCATCAGAACCCGGCCCGGGGCCAGGTCGTCGAGGGTCGAGAAGGTCGCCGCCAACCGGGCCGGGTTGCGCGACCAGCAGTCGGCCACCCCCGAGCCCACCTTGAGGCGATCGGTCACGGCGGCGTACGCGGCCAGGGGCACTGTCGCCTCGCGCACCAGGCGGGACTCCGCCTGCCATACGGCGTCGAAGCCCTTGGCTTCGGCGTAGGCGGCGAACTCCATACCGTCGCGGATGCTGTGGGCGTCCTGGAGGTAAAGGGCGGCGGGCATGTTCAGCTCCTCTCGGCCTTCATGGGCAAGGTGGTGCGCCACTGGCCGTCAGCGGCATGCAGGGCTGCCGCCACAGCACCGGCCGTGGGCACCAGCCCGATCTCGCCCACCCCTTTGATCCCGTAGGGCGAGCGGGGTTGGGGGACCTCGACCAGCACGACGTCGATTGGGGGCACGTCCTTGGCCCGCAGGACGCCGAGCGCCCTCAAGGTCATCTTGGTCGGGAAGCCCCGTTCGTCACTGGGGAACTCCTCGGTCAGGGCGTAGCCGAGGCCCATGTGCACGGCCCCCTCCACCTGGCCCTCGCACAACGTGGGGTTGACGGCCCGGCCCACGTCGTGGGCGGCCACCACCCTCTCGATGCTGCCTGTGCCCGGCTCGGCCACCACCAGCTGGGCGGCGTAGCCGAAGGCGGAGTGGATCACCGGGGTCTCCACCTCGCCGATGTGCTGGGTCCAGTCCACCCTGTGCTCGCCGTAGTAGTCGACCTCGGGCTGGCACCCGCCGGCCAGGGCGGCACGGCAGGCGTCGCGCACCGCCCCGGCGCCCATCAGCGTCCCCCGGCTACCGGTCGTCTGGCCCTGGCCGAGCTCCCGGCTGGTGTCCACCAGCACCACCACCCGATCGGCCTCGATGCCGAGCTCCTCCACCGCCACCTGCCTGGCCACGGTGTGGACACCCTGTCCCATCTCGGTCCAGCCGTGGCGGACCTCGACCCGGCCGTCGGAACGGAAGCGGACGACGGCCTTGGTGACCTCCAGGAAACCATTGCCCAGTCCCGAGTTCTTGAGGGCGAGGCCGATCCCGACCGCCTTGCCTGCGGCCATGGCGGCCTCGTACGGCGCCCTCAGCTCGTCCAGGCACTTCTCGGCGCCGGCGCAGCCCTCGTCCATCTCCTGGCCGGGGCCCCAGAGGTCGCCTGGGTGGAACACGTTGCGCTTGCGTATCTCCCAGCCCGTCAGGCCCACCTTGTCGGCCAGGCGGTCCATCACGCCCTCCATGGCGAACTGGGCCTGGTTGGCGCCGAAGCCGCGGAAGGCCCCGCACACCGGGTTGTTTGTCCTCACGGCAACCGACTCGACGTCCACGGCGGGGATCCGGTAAGGACCGGTGGCGTGGCCGGCCGCCCGCTCCAGCACCTTCATGCCCACGCTGGCGTACGCTCCCGAGTCGCCCACCATGCGGGCCTTCACCGCCGTCAGGTGCCCCTGCGCGTCGCAGCCGGCCCAGTACTCGAGGCGGACAGGGTGGCGCTTGGGGTGCATCAGGAGGCTCTCCTCGCGCGACAGGGTGCACTTGACCGGCCGCTGCAGGAGCCATGCCGCCAGCGCCGTCTGGGCCTGGTTGGACATGTCCTCCTTGCCGCCGAAGGCCCCGCCGTTGGACACCAGCTCGACGCTGACCCGGTCCGCTCCGAGCCCCAGGACGGAGGCCACCTG
>JAKACE010000386.1 GCA_021821705.1 Actinomycetes bacterium
AGGTCGGGCTGGTGCGAGAAGAACCGGTGCCAGTAGTACTGCCCCCGCCGGGGGTCCCAGGCCCAGTTGGACTTCTCGGTGTCCACGAAGATTATGCGGGCATCGCTATAGCGCTGGTCGTCGTCGTTCCAGACGTACCAGTCGGCCTTCGGGTTGGTCCGGTCCTGCCGGGACTCCACGAACCAGGGGTGCTGGTCGCTCGTGTGGTTCATGACCAGGTCCGCTATGACCCTTATCCCCCGCCGGTGGGACTCGTCCACGAGCTGGGCGACATCGGCCACCTGCCCGTACTCGGGCAGGACCGTCCAGTAGTCGGAGATGTCGTAACCGCCGTCGCGCAGCGGTGACTGGTAGAAGGGCAGCAGCCAGATGCAGTCGATGCCGAGCCACTCGAGGTAGTCGAGCTTGCTGATTATCCCCGGTATATCGCCGGACCCGTCGTTGTTGTAGTCGTAGAAGCCCCGTACCAGGACCTCGTAGAACACGGCCCTTTTGTACCAACGGACATCCGAACTGGCTGTGCCGGAGACCTTCTCCCCGGGCGCCACCCTACCGGCCCTCCGGCCCGATGACGGCCAGGATGTGGGCGACCCGGCGGTAGGGGTCGAGCCTTACGTAAGGGTCGGCACCCCACAGGTACTCCTCCCCGGAGAGCTCGTCACGCACGGCGAAGGGCCGGTCGGCCGGCACATTGAGCGCCGAGAGGTCCAGGTGCAATGTCGACTCCTGGGTCACGTAGGGATCGAGGGTGACAGCGCACAGCACGACGTCGGCCCCGTCGTCGGACCTCTTGGAGTACGCGACGACGGCGGGGTTGTCCGAGCCGTGGAAGTGCACATTGCGCAACCGGCTGAAGGCCGGGTGGCGGCGACGGATCCCGTTGACGGCGGCAAAGAGAGGCGCCAGCGAACCAGGCCTGGAGTAGTCGCGCTGCTTGAGCTCGTACTTCTCGGAGTTCAGGTACTCCTCGTTGTCGGGCGAGGCGGGCTCGTTCTCGTACAGCTCGTAGCCGCTGTAGACGCCGTACACAGGAGTGAGGGTGGCGGCCAGCACGTACCGCAAGGCGAAAGCGGCGGGCGGTCCGTTGCGCAACGGGCCCGAGAGTATGTCGGGCGTGTTGGGCCAGAAGTTCGGGCGCATGTAGTCGGCCAGGGGCCCGTGCGCCAGTTCCTCGACGTAGGTGCGCAACCCCTCGGGGCCGTACTGCCCGGTCCGCCAGGTGAAGTAGGTGTAGCTCTGCGAGAACCCGATCTCGGCCAGACGGGCCATCAGCTTGGGGCGCGTGAACGCCTCCGCCAGGAACACGACGCCAGGGTCCTGGGCCCTCACCGAGCCGATCAGCCACTCCCAGAAGGCGAACGGCTTGGTGTGTGGGTTGTCCACCCTGAAGATCCGCACTCCCCTGGCCAACCAGAACTCGAGCACCTCCCTACAGGCCGCCCACAGGGCACGCCGGTCGGCGTCATCGGCCGGCCAGAAGTTGATCGGGTATATGTCCTGGTACTTCTTCGGCGGGTTCTCGGCGTAGGCGATCGAGCCGTCGGGCCGGTGGTGGAACCACTCGGGGTGCTCGCTCACCCAGGGGTGATCGGGTGAGCAGTTGAGGGCGTAGTCGAGGGCCACCTCCATGCCGTGGTCGGCCGCTGTACGCACCAGGTGGTCGAAGTCGTCGAAGGTGCCGAGGTCGGGGTGCAGCGCCAGGTGCCCCCCCTCCTGCGCCCCGATGGCCCAGGGGCTCCCGGGGTCGCCATCGCCTGCTTCAAGGGTGTTGTTGCGGCCCTTGCGGAAACTGCGGCCGATCGGGTGCACCGGAGGTAGGTACAGCACGTCGAAGCCGAGACCTGCAACGCGCCCAACTGCGTCCGCCGCTCCCCTCAGGCCTCCGAAGCTGCGAGGGAAGAGCTCGTACCATGCGCCCACACCGGCGCGCTCGCGGTCCACCCATAGCGCCACCGCCTCCGAGGTGGCATCCCTGGCCAGCTCGGGCCCCGACAGAGCACGTGCGACGGCGGGCGAGAGGGCCGGGTTGACCCGGCTGGCGTCGTCAGCAGCCTCGTCGCCCAGTGCCTCCATTGCATTGGCAACCGCTGGGTCGTCGCCCCCTGCGCTCGAGCCCGCCCACTCGGCGAGCAGGGCACGACCTTCTGCGATCTCGACCGACACGTCCTGGCGAGCTGCCAGCTTGACGGCCGCCTTGTGCGCCCAGGTGGCGTAGCGGTCCGTCCAGGCCGTCACCACCAAGCGGTGCAGCCCAGGGCGCGAGGCGCTCACCGTGCCAGACCACACGTCGTTGCCGAGGTGCTCGAGCCGGCCTGCCGACACCACCTCATCCCCCACGAGAAGCTCGGCCCGGGCCGCCAGCACGTCGTGGCCGTCCCGGAAGATGCCGGCCGTGACGGGCACGACTTCGCCGACTACGGCCTTTGCCGGGTAGCCGTGTGGCGTCGACGGGCGCAGGTCCTGGACCACGACCCGGTACAGGCGGGCGCCGTCGGACGGGGCCTCGGCCGGGGCCGCCGCCCCGGCGCCGGTACGTGCCCGGGCCCCGTTCGCCTGCTGGCCCGCGGGAGGGCCCGAGGCCTGCGGCGCGGAGGACGAGCGGCGCCTCGTGGACTTTGTGTCGGGACCCTCAGTCGTCATCGCCCCCCCAAGCTATAGGGGCACGTCCCGCTTGCCTACCCCCGCTTGGGGCGGGCCGTTGGGCCGAGACAACCGCGGCTTGCTACGTTGGCCGCAGATGAAAGCGTTCAGGAGCTTCACCGTCAGGGCCCGGCTGCCGGAGCCGTTGGCCCCCCTCCAGGAGCTGGCGTTCAATCTGCGCTGGTCGTGGGACGAGAGGACGCGCGACCTGTTCCGCTGGGTCGACCCCAACCTGTGGGAGCACACTCAGCACGACCCTGTCCAGGTGCTGTCCCTGGTGGAGCGCGAACGCCTCGAAGCCCTGTCCAGGGACACCGCCTTCATGTCCTTCCTGGGCGAGATCCATGCCGACCTGCGCCGCTACATGAGCGTCCCCCGCTGGTTCCAGAACCGGGGCCGGTCGGCCCTGGTCAAGGTGGCGTACTTCTCACCCGAGTTCGGCATCGCCGAGGCGCTGCCCCAGTACTCGGGCGGCCTGGGCGTGCTGGCCGGCGACCACCTGAAGGCTGCCAGCAGCCTCGGCGTCCCGATGGTAGGGGTGGGCCTGCTCTACCGGGAGGGCTACTTCCGCCAGCGGCTCAACGCCGACGGCTGGCAGGAGGAGCGCTACCCGGTCATGGACCCCCATGCAATGGCCCTGACCCCCATCGAGGGCACGCGTGTCAGCGTCGACCTGGCCG
>JAKACE010000387.1 GCA_021821705.1 Actinomycetes bacterium
CGGTCGTGCTGGCGTCCCACGAGGTCCTGCCCGAAGAGCTCAGTTCCCGGCGTACGGCGTACATGGCAGGCGGCATGGTGGTGCAGGGAGGCGGCCCGGTGCCGGACAGCACCCCCCAAGCGGCCGCGACGGCCGGTGCCCCAGCGGCCGTGACGGCCGGCGGCGCCCCGGCTGCTCCGGGGCAGGGGCAAGTCACCGGGGCGGAGGTGCCGAGTGTGGCGTGACGCCGTGCTGGTGGCCGGCAAGGACCTGCGCATCGAGCTACGGGCCAAGGTGGCCCTCAACCAGGTCGTGCCCTACGCCCTGGTCGTCCTGCTTCTTTTCGGGTTCGCCTTCGACCAGGACCGCCCGCTGCTCGAGCAGGCCGCGCCGGGCCTGTTCTGGATGGCGGTCCTGTTCGCAGGGCTCCTCTCGGTGCAGCGAAGCTTCTCGGTCGAGGCGTCGGACGGTGCCATTGACGGGCTGCGGATGTCAGGCCTGGAGCCGGCAGGGATCTTCCTCGGCAAGGCGGCGGCTGTCGCCGTTCAACTCGTCGGCCTCGAGGTGCTGCTCACCCTGGGCATCGTCGTGCTGTTCCATACCCGCTTGGCGGGGGCAGGCCTGATGCTGGCGACGGCGCTGATCTCAACAGCGTGCGTCGCTGCCGCCGGCGTCGCCTACGGAGCGCTGTCGATGGGCCTGAGGGTGCGCGAGACCCTGCTGCCTATGCTGCTGGCGCCGGTGCTGGCGCCGGTGGTGCTGGCCGCCACCCAGGCGTGGAGGGCGGCCCTGGGCTTGTCCGGCGGCGACGGGTGGCGGTGGCTCGGGCTGCTGGGCTGTTTCGCCGCCATCTATCTGGCTGGCGGAACCATCGGCTTTGGGGCTTTGATAGAAGAAACGTGAGGTCTGTCGAAGTGCCTAGTCCCCGCATCCCAGCCACTGCCCTGCCTGCCCGTTCGACCCTGCTCACCAGGGCGCTGGGCTTGTCCGCCATTGTCACCCTGGGGCTCACCACCTGGTGGGGCCTGTGGGTCAGCCCCCCCGACGTGGTACAGGGCCAGTTCGTGCGAATGCTCTATGTCCACCCGGCGGTGGCGACCATGTGCTACGCCGGCTTCGCCCTCTGCGCGCTGGGGAGCCTGGGTTGGCTCTGGCCCCGTTTGCGCAGCCCCCGCTGGGACCGCTTGGCGGTGGCCGGGGCCGAGGTGGGCGCCGTCTTCTGCCTGGCGACCCTGGTCACAGGCTCGATCTGGGGCCGGGCGACCTGGGGCGTGTGGTGGACCTGGGACGCCCGGCTGACGCTCACGGCCATCCTGTTCGCCCTTTCGCTCGGTTACCTGGCGCTGCGCCGAGCCATCGACAACCCGCACTCGCGTTCCATGGTCTCCTCGATGGTGGCGATGCTGATGGTCCTCACCGTCGTGGTCGACCACTACGCCACCCAGTGGTGGGTAACGCTCCACCAGAACACCACGCTGTTCAAGCCCAGCCCTACCATCCACGGCTGGCAGTTGGTGACCATGGGGATGTCCTTCGTTGCCTTCGGGCTGCTGACGGCCTGGCTCATGGTCCACCGCTACCGCCTCGAGGCGCTCGAGGAGCGCTACGACAACGAAGGCCTCAACGCCGCCCTGACCGCCCGCCGCTCGGAGGTGACGGCGGCGGGCGCCGGCTGGGGCCTGCCGGCCGCCACTGGGCCACGACCGGTGACCAGCTCCACGTCCGGGGACGACGCTGTCGGTCGCCCGGGTGCCCGGGAGGTGGCCACCAGATGAACTACGTGATAGCGGCGTGGTCGGCGTGTGCCGCCATAATCGGCCTGTACTCGTTGCGCACCCTGCGCCGGGCGCGGGCTCTGCGGGACGCCTTGTCCGAGGAGCGTGACGGGTGAGCGGGACACCGGGCCAGGTACCCACGGCCGCGCCGCCAGAGGGCGCGGTTGCACCCGGTGGTCCCGGCAGCGGTAGGGCCGAGCAGATCGCCTTCGTTCACGGCCCCCACCGGAGGCGACCGCTGGCCAGGAGGCGCCAGAAGCTCGTGGCCGGTGTGATCGTGCTGGCAGCACTGAGCCTGCTGGTCTTCAAGGGCCTCACGGACGCCATGGACTACTACCTCACCGCCAACCAGGCGGTGGCCCAGAGGGCAACCCTGGGCAACAAGGACTTCCGCATCCAGGGGACCGTTATGGACGACGTGCGTCAAGCCGGGACGGCCCTGGACTTCATGATCGCCTCCCACGGGGTCAAGGTCGACGTCGTCAGCACGGGGTCGCCGTCGGCCCTGTTCAAACCGGGCATCCCGGTGGTGCTGGCCGGCCACTGGCAGGGAGACATCTTCTCCAGCTACCAGATCATGGTCCAGCACGGCTCCAACTACGTCGAGGCGCCCGCCCACCACGCCACCGCCGCCGGGCGCCCGGGCAGCGCCAACCCGGCGGGTGCCCGGAGGGGCTCGTGAACATTGCGCTCGGCCAGAGCGGCATTGTCCTCGGCCTCCTGGGCGCGCTCGGCGGGTTCCTCACCCTGGGCCTGGGCCTTCTGAGGGGCCGGGCCTCGCTCGTGCGGGCCGGTCAGGGCTACATATGGCTGGTTGCCGCCGGCGCCGTGGTGGCCACCTTCGCCATGCAGCGGGCGCTGCTCACTCACGACTTCTCGCTCGCCTACGTGGCCAGCAACGACAGCACGTTCACGCCGCTGGTCTACCGGGTCACCGCCATGTGGTCGGCCCTCGCCGGCTCGATACTGCTCTGGGCGCTGATCCTGGCCGGGTACCTGGTGGCGATGTGGATCCGCTACCGGGACCGCAGGGACGAGCCATTCGTGCTGTGGGCCAAGTTCGTCGGCTATGTGGTGGCCGCCTTCTTCTTCGGCCTGATGCTCATCGCCTCCAACCCCTTTGCCCGGGTCGATGGCGCCGTGCCCACACAAGGCCCCGGGCCCGACCCACTGCTACAGGACCGCTTGCTCGTCGCCTTTCACCCCCCGATGCTCTACCTGGGCCTGGTCGGGTTTACCGTGCCCTTCTGCCTGGCCGTGGCCAGCCTGGTCACGGGCCGCACCAGCCAGGACTGGCTGGCCGAGAGCCGCAGGTGGGCGCTGTGGGCGTGGGCGTGCCTCACCGCCGGGCTCGTGCTGGGTATGTGGTGGAGCTACCAGGTGCTCGGGTGGGGTGGCTACTGGTCATGGGACCCGGTGGAGAACTCCGCCCTGCTGCCCTGGCTGACCGGCACCGCCTTCCTGCACTCGGCCATGGTCCAGCAGCAGAGGGCGATGCTCAAGGTCTGGAACCTGTCCCTCGTCCTGGCCACCTTCTGCCTCACCGTGCTGGG
>JAKACE010000388.1 GCA_021821705.1 Actinomycetes bacterium
CCGCCCCCCGCCGCCGGCCGGCCGTGGCCGTACCGGCCGAGGTGGCCGTGGGGACGGGGGCGGCCCGGGAGTGAACGGTTGCGGGCCGGTGCAGGGCAGGGGGCGCTGGGCGCCGGTCATGAGCGGGGCCCAGCTCGGGCCCGGTGCTACGGCGGCGTGCCTACAGGTAGCCGAAGCGCTGCATGACCTGGCGGTGGTCGGCCTCGACCTGGCGGGCCAGGTCGGTGGGCAGCTCCTCCCGCCAGGCCCCCGCCTTGCCGCGGCGAAAGAACGTGCCGCGCGCCGCCTCCCGGAAGCCGCTCCGGCGCTCCTGGTCCTGGAGGCTGGCCAGTGAGCTGCGCTCCACGGCCTTTGCCACGTCTTCCGGGCCGAGCATTACGCCCCCTGTGGCAAGGGCCCTTGCGAAGCAGGCCGCCGGGTCGGCCAGGCAGTCCTCATAGCGCAGCACGCACACCGGGAACATGTCGTGGTCAACCCAGCTCGTAACGTGCTCGGACCAGGTGCCGAGGTACTGGGGCAATTGAGGTGTGAGGCGGTCCTGCGAGGACATCAGCACCGACTGGCTGCGCAGCACCTCCACCGCCTGAGGCAGCGAGACGCCCAGGTGGTAGGACAACGACACTGCCACGTCGCGAGGGTCGCGCAGAAGGTAGACGGCGCCGTGCGTGGCCGTCACAGAAACGACCGTCCGGCCTCCGGGGCCCATGCGCAATGCGTCGTGCACCTTGGTCCAGGGCATGCCCCGCAGTTGGGCGGTGCGCATCTCGTCTGCTGCCGGGCGCAACGCCCAGGTCTCCTCGTGTGTGAGGTCGGAGCTGCGTACGCCGAGTGACCGGTCGAACATGGCCCGTGACGACTCGATGTCGCCGTCGGCCAGTTGGTTGATGTCCGGTCCGGCCCCGGTCACGGCTGCGGTGTAAACGGCTCGCAGCCAGGTGTTCCCCGACTTGGGATAGGAGGCCGCCCACACCATGCGCGCCGGCACGAGGTCCCCCTGGGCCGGGTCGAGGCTCATGTCACCAGCTCCAGGACCTGCTCGGCCAGCTGGCCCAGGCTCTGGGAGCTCAGCTCGGCAGGTAGGACCTGCCATGCAAAAGGGGGAGCGGAGCACAGGGGGGTGGCCCACGCGAGCTCGTCGAGCTGGTGGCCGAGGTCCGCCACCACTGAGGCGTGCCACTCGTTCTCGCGTAAAGACACGAAGCGCCCGCCAGCGCGGCCTGCTCCGTGCCCCTGGCGCCGCTGGGCGGCCGCAGCCGCCTCGTCGAGCAGGACGATGAGGACGCGCAGAGGCAGGGGCCCGGCGGGGGCGGGTGGGCCGACCTCGTAGCGCCGCGCGGGCAGAGATGGCCGGACCGGTCGGCCGTCCCCGGGTGCGAGCCCGAGGGCCCGGGCGCTGTCTGGCCACAAGGCCACTCTGGGCGGGGCACCCTCGGGCAGTGGGCCTGCGGTGGCGGGGGAGCCGGTTATGACCACCACTCCGTCAGCCAGTAGCGGGTGGCCCCGTCGGGCCAGGGCGGCCGCCAGGGTCGAGGCCCCACGCAAGCTCCCGACAAGGACCAACGCCTGGCCTGCCACCGCAACGGCCGAGCCCCGCAAACAGTAACGGCCGGCCAGGGTCGAGCGCAGGGCACCGACCGGGCCCCGCAGCATGCACTCGACGTCGTCGTCGCCCGCCCCCGCCGCCGGCTCCACCACCGTGGGCCTGCCGGGACGTACCCAGAAGCGGCCCACGGAGGGCAGGCTGAAGATGGCTTGGCCATTGTCCGCCTGGACCAGTGCCGACAGGTGGCGGGCGTGAGCGAGCTCGGCCGGCACCGGGCCGGTCGTCCACGACGGAACGGCGGTGGGTTGCTCCTCGGCGACCTCAGCCATGCCCAGCCAGGCTAACGAAATTGCCGTGGAGCCCTGTGGGCACGGGCACGGTGGAAAGCCCCGTGGGGCCTCCGCCTGGCGAGCGGGTAGGGCGGGCGGTGAAGATGGCACGGTGCCGAGCCCGTCCCGAGCTTCGCTCACGGCCGGGCACATGCTGGTCCGGCTCAGCTGGTCCATCGTGGCCGCTCTGTGGGTGGTGAGCGCCTTCCACCTGGTCAAGCGCGAGCCGTGGAACACGATGGTGGGCCTCATCGCCGTAACCCCGTGGATCTACATGCTGGCCTGGGCCACCACTTCGGTCGGGTTGTGGGCAAGGCGCCATGTCATGGTCATCCTGTCCTTGGTCCTGGTCGGCCTGCAGGTGTGGTGGGTCGCCCCCGACTTCGGCCCCTCCTCCCACCTGGTGAGGCCGCGGCCCGGGCAGCCGGTGCTGCGCATCCTCGATGCCAACGTGAGCCAGGACAACTTCGACCTCGCCCCCCTGGCGGCGGAGGTGCGCCGCTACCAGCCGGACGTGGTGGCAATGGAGGAGGTCACAAAGCCCGCCTACACATCCCTCATGGCCACGGGGGTTATGAAGCCGTACTCCAGGCACAGTCTGCTCTTCCTGCCTGACAGCGGCTCCCTTGGCATGGCGCTGTGGTCGCGCTACCGCCTAAGCGACATGAAGCAGTGGTACGCCTACGGGCACCCCGAGCTGCGGGCTTGGGTGCACCTGCCCGGGGGCCGGCGCGTACGCCTGGACGTGGTGCACACCCTGGCTCCCTACGGCAGCGGCGAGCCCGGCCCGTGGGCCAGGCAGATGGTGGCGATCAAGCAGGAGCTCTCCCGCGAGCCGAGGCCCCTGGTCGTGGTGGGGGACCTCAACGCCACGTGGTACGACTGGCACTTCCAGGCCATCCTGCACCTGGGGCTGCGAGACGCTGCCGTGGAGGCGGGGCAGGGGTGGCGCATGACGTTCCCGGCGAACCAGTGGCCGGTGCCCCCCTATGCGAGGATCGACCACGTGCTGCACTCGGCTGGAGTCGGCCTTGTCAGCTACGCCGTGGTGGACGTGCCCGGAAGCGCCCACCGGGGCCTGCTGGTGTCCGTTGCCACCGACGGCTGACCGACGAGGCCCGACGTCAGCGTGCCCCCGGCTTGGGATGGCTCGGGCTCGGGAGGGACGGTAATGGCCCTCTTTTGCCGAATGGGCAATTTGTGGACGACAATGAGCGGGAATTGTCGAGCGTCGTACGAGCCGGACCACAACCCTACTTGGAGGTAGCGTGCCCGACCAGCTGATCAGCCCCCACGGCGGGGCCCTAGTGGACCTGGTGGTGAGCCCGGAGAGGGCGGCCGAGCTCAAGGCGGCCAGCGCCTCATGGGCGTCGTGGGACCTGACCCCGCGCCAGCTCTGCGACCTCGAGCTCCTGGCCAACGGGGGCTTCT
>JAKACE010000389.1 GCA_021821705.1 Actinomycetes bacterium
CCAACACCTTGGCCTCGGTCGTCCCGGCCTCCCGCTCCTCCAGGGTCTCGCCCACGCACAGTATGGGCGACATCCCGTGCTGGAGCACGGCCACGAGCTTGCGGTTGACCATCTCGTCGGTCTCACCGAGCAGCTGGCGGCGCTCGGAGTGGCCCACGATGACGTAGCGGACATTGAGCTTGGCCAACATGACGGGACTGACCTCACCCGTGAAGGCACCGGATTCGGCGGGGTACACGTTTTGGGCGCCGAGGGCTATCGGCACTTCGTCAGCGTCGAGCAGGGTCTGTACCGAGCGCAGGGCCGTGAAGCTGGGGTGCACCGACACCTCGGCCCGCTCGTAGTCCGCGGGGCCGAGGGTGTAGGCCAGCTTCTGCACCACGGCGATGGCATCGAGGTGGGTGTGGTTCATCTTCCAGTTGCCGCTGATCAGCGGCTTGCGACCGGCCATCGCTCAGCCCCGCCTGCGCGCTGCTGCTTCGCGCAGGACTGCCAGGCCGGGCAGGTCGCCCTTCTCGATGAGCTCGAGGGAGGCGCCACCGCCCGTGGAGAGGTGGTCGACCTGGTCGTCCAGGCCGAACAGCTTGAGGGCACTGGCGCTGTCACCGCCGCCCACGACGGTGAACGCCTTGGTGGCGGCGACCGCCTCGGCCACGGCCCGTGTGCCGGCGGCAAAGCGGGCGTCCTCGAACACGCCCATCGGGCCGTTCCAGAACACGGTCGCGGCATTGGCGATCTCGTCGGCGAAAGCGGCCGCAGTACCCGGACCGATGTCGAGTCCGACCCAGTCCGCAGGGACATCGGCACCGACCTGGCGCATCTCACCCGACGGCTCCTTGCCGGCGCCGAAGGCGCCGTCCGGGGAAAGGGCGATGATGTCCGTCGGGACCAGGATGCGCTTGCCCTTGGCTTCGGCCGTCTCGAACAGCCGTGCGCAGGTGTCGACCTGGCTGTGCTCCAGCAGCGAGCCGCCGGTGCCGTGGCCCTGGGCGGCGAGGAACGTGAAGCACATGCCGCCCCCCACCAGCAGGGTGTCGACCTTCTCCAGGAGCGCCTCGATGACGCCGAGCTTGTCGGAGACCTTGGCCCCGCCGAGGACGGCGACGAAGGGGCGGGCCGGCTCATCGAGCAGCCCGGCGAGCACGTCCACCTCCCGGGCAAGGACCCTTCCGGCAGCCGAAGGCAGCTTGGCCGGTGGGCCGACGATCGAGGCGTGGGCGCGGTGGACGGCACCGAAGGCATCGTCCACGTACAGGTCCTGCCCCTCGATGAGCGAGGCGGCGAACCCGGGGTCGTTGCCCTCCTCGCCGGGGTTGTAGCGCAGGTTCTCGAGCAGCTCGACCCGGCTGATGTCTGCGCCGCGGGCCTCGAGCAGCTCGTAGAGGCGCTTGCGGACCGGCTCGATCGAGTACTTGGGGTCGGGCTTGCCCTTGGGGCGACCGAGGTGGCTGCACACAGTGAGCTTGGCGGCACCATTGTCCAGCAGCCACACGAGTGTGTCTATGGGTAGGCGGATCCTCAGGTCGTCGGTGATCTCGCCCCCCGAGAGGGGGACGTTGAAGTCGCAACGTACGAGTACGCGCTTGCCCTCGACGGAGCCCAGGTCTTCGAGTTGGGGTAGTTGCATCAGGCTGGGCGCTGCTAGGCGCGGCCGGCGATGATGGCCAGGTCGACGAGGCGGTTGGAGTACCCCCACTCGTTGTCGTACCAGCCGAAGACCTTGACCAGCGAGCCGCTCGCCATGGTCAGCTTGGAGTCGAAGGTGCAGCTGGCCGGCGAGCCGACGATGTCCGAGCTCACGATGGGCTCGTCGGTGTAGACGAGCACCTTGGAGAGGGGCCCGGTCGTGGCGGCAGCCTTGAAGGCGGCGTTGATCTCCTCGGCGGTGACTTCCCGGGCCAGCAGGCCGGTGAAGTCCGTGATGGAACCGTCCTGCACGGGCACGCGCAGGGAGGAGCCGTCCAGGCGGCCCTTCATGTTGGCGAGCACCAGGGCGGTGGCCCGGGCGGCACCCGTGCTCGAGGGCACGATGTTGTTGGCGGCGGCGCGGGCGCGGCGCATGTCCTTGTGCACCAGGTCGAGCAGGTTCTGGTCGTTGGTGTAGGCGTGCACCGTTGTCATGAGGCCCTTTTCGACGCCAAAAGCGTCGTCGAGCACCTTGATCATGGGCACGAAGCAGTTGGTCGTGCAGCTGGCGTTGGAGAAGATCCTGTGCTTTTCGGGGTCGAAGGTGTCGTCGTTGACGCCGACGACGAAGGTCCCGTCGACATTGGTGCCCGGAGCCGAGATGATGACGCGCTTGGCACCGGACTCCAGATGGGCCTTGGCCTTCTCGCCGTCGGTGAACTTGCCCGTCGACTCGATCACTATGTCCGCACCGAGCTTGCCCCAGGGGATGTTGGCGGGGTCCTTCTCGGCAAAGACCTTGAAGCTGTGGTTGCCGACGGCGATAGTGTCCTCGGACAGCTTGACCTCGTGCTTCAGGACGCCGAAAGTGGAGTCGTACTTGAGCAGGTGGGCGTTGCTGGCCGCCGGCGCCAGGTCGTTGGCAGCGACTACCTCGATGTCAGCACCCTGCTCCAGCACGGCCCGCAGGAAGTTGCGGCCGATGCGCCCGAAACCGTTGATCCCAACCCTGACAGTCATGACGTTCTCCTAGGTCAACTCGTCTTTGGGGTCCAATCCTAGGCGAAACGCCTGTCAGGACTGCCAGGCAGAGGTCAGGCGGCCAGGGGCCTTTGGTCACAGTGGCCGTCGGCGCCCCGGCGCCCCGGCGGCCAGCGGCTCGGCCGTCCGGGCGACGGTCGGGCGGCGCCTGCCCGGAGCGGCCGGCAGCTCAACCAGGCTCGGCGCCTGCCAGACCGGCCAGCACCCGGCCGAGCCGGGCGGGGTCGTGCGAGTGGCCGTTCGGGTTGGCGAGGGAGGCGGGCACCAGCTCCCACCCGCCGGCCGTGCGCCGCCTGCCACCGCTGGCGAGCCTGGTCGCGCTGGGCTGGCCGACCGGGGAGGCGGGGTCACAGACGACCGTGTCCACGACTACCCCGTGCTCCTCGAGTGCCGCGACATGGTCGTCCGCGCCCAGGTCGGCCGTCTCGGGGATCTGGTGGTCGAGGTTGCAGACGTACACCCGGCCCCCCTGGCGCTCGGCCAGCGCCTCGCGCACCGCCGGGACGGCGCACACCGCCAGGACGCTGGTGAAGAGCGAGCCTGGCCCGAGCACGACCTGGTCGGCGTCACGCACCGCTTCCACGGCCTCCTCCATGGCCTCCGGGTACGGAGGCTGCAGCCAGACCTTGCGCACC
>JAKACE010000390.1 GCA_021821705.1 Actinomycetes bacterium
GCAGAGCCACGTACGAGGGCGGGTTGCCCGAGTTGAGCTCGGGCGCGTCCGGCTCGTCGACCACGTTTTCGACCGGGCCCATGTGCTCTACGAGCGCCCCCTGGCGCCATCCTGCCGGGATGGCGGAGGGGTGGGCACCGAAAAGCAACGGTACCAGGCTCCTGCCGTCCACCCTGCCTGAGGGGTGGGTACCGGCGAGGGCGTCGAACGTGGGGCGCAGGTCGATGTTCTCGGAGAAAGCGGTCACGTGCGAACCGGCTGTCACCCGGGGCCCGACGACGATCAGTGGGACGTGGGTATCGGTGTCGAAGGCGGTGAGCTTGCCGGGCATCATGTCGTGCTCACCCATGTGGAGGCCGTTGTCCGAGCTGAACACGAAGTAGGTATTGGACAGCGTGCCCGTGCGCCTGAGGGCGGAGACGAGGTTGCCGACCATGTCGTCCACGGACTTCACGTCCTGCGCCCGGAGCCGGAAAGTGGCGGCTATGGCCGCCTGCGCCTTCGGTCCCAGACGGGGAAATGCCTTCAACCACTCCGGAGCATTTGTGTTGGCAACGCCGTAGGCCGGTGTCCGCGGGTAGCGCAGGCCAGGGTAGAGGCCGGCGTACTTGGGTGCCGGGGTGTAGGGGGCGTGCGGGGCGAAAGTGGCCACTTCGAGGAAGAACGGTCGGTGGGTTGCTGCCGTGTCGGAGACGAAGCGGGTGGCGAGGCCGGACAGTACGTCGGTCAGGTAGTTGTCCTTACCCTTCTGCCCGGGGCCGGCGTAGTGGACGACGGCCGAGCCCTGCTTGAGGGTGTAGTTGAACTCGGGGTAGCCCCAGTCGGCGACGGCCCAGCTCGACCAGCCCGGAGGGATGGGCGTCGACATGTGGTAGCGGTTGAGGTACTTGCCCATCATCGCCGTGCGGTAACCGGCGGCGGCGAGGTCCGTGGCTATGGTCGAGTACTGGTCGCCATGGCTGTCGAAGGCCTTGTCGCCCCCGTTGGGGCCGGTGTTGTTGTAAACACGGGTGTCGTGGGGTAACCAACCGGTGAATATCGACGCCCGCGAGGGGCAGCACAACGAGTCGGAGACGAAGTAATTGGTGAACGTGGTCCCCTGGCCTTCGAGTGCGACCAGGTTGGGCATGAACTGGGGGGTCACCAGATTGGTGGACAGGTCGTCTGTGAGGACGAAGACGATGTTGGGCGGGGCCACGCTCGGGGCGGCAGGCGCCGCCTGCCCCGGCATGACGACCAGTGACATGATGACCGCGACCGCCACAGCAGCGGAACGGAGCTTCGGGGACGAGGTGCTTTTCAAGGCAACCTCCTGTCATGACATGAGCTGGCCAAGACGGCCCTGCCTCAAATCTGGCTGCCTCGCTGAGGCGGGGCCCCCTGCCCTCGGTCGCCACGGCTAGGGCCATAGGGCCCTGGCCGTAAGCACGTAGGCGCGTTGGCGCCTCAGTGGGTTATTGCTGCCTCCGGGAACCCTTTGCAGCCCGCGGAGAGCACCAGAAGCCCTGCGGGACCTATAGAAGAAGCCCTGCGGGACCTAAAGAAAGCTGCCTGGCCAAAGAGGCCAAGGTTGCCTGCCGTGGCGCTAGACGTTGGTACCCAGGTGCCGGTCGGTGGCCCGGCCCGCCGGCGTACCGTTGGTGCCGGCATGGCTGTGCCGGCCGTTGACGCCCGGGCGGTCGTTGCCGGGGACGGGACCGGGGGCACCAGTCGCACCGACCTCGATCTGTGCCAGCTCACGCTCGGGCCCCGTGTGCTCGATCGCCTTGAAGATGGAGGCGGCGATGCCAGGCCCGTCCAGGCCGAGCTGGCCAAGGATGCGATCGGGGTTGCCGTGGGCGATGTAGGCCGTGGGGACCCCCAGGTTGAGCGCAGGCGGGCTCTGACGGTTGGCGTTGAGGTCGGCGACCGCATCGGCGATGTAGTTGCCGGCGCCCCCGTTGCGGATGCCGTCTTCCACCGTCACCACGAACTGGTGCCGGCCGGCGTCGCTCACCATCTGCGGGTCGAGCGGGCGCACGACCCGCACGTCCCACAGGGTCGCCTCCACACCCTCGGCCGAGAGCAGGGCGGCCGCCTCCTCGCACGCCTCGAGCAGCTTGCCCACGGCCAGGATGCACACGCTGCCGTCACCCTGGCGGACGCGCCGGGCGGACAGGCCGGAGCCGACCTGGTCGGGCGGCACCTGGCGGGCAGCCGTCTTGGGGTAGCGGACGACGGCCGGCCCGGAAAGCTCGACGGCGGTGGCCATCATCACCTTGAGCTCCTGGGCCGACGAAGGGGCGAAGATGGTCATGCCGGGGATCTTGAGGCACAAGGCCATGTCAAGGATGCCGTGGTGGCTGGGACCGTCGTCGCCGGTTATGCCGGCTCGGTCCAAGGCGAAGACCACGGGCAGGCCGTGCAGGCCGACGTCGAGGTTGGTCTGGTCGAAGGCACGGCTGAGGAAGGTCGAGTACACGGCGACGACCGGCTTGAGCCCGCCCATCGCCATGCCGGCGGCCGAGGTGACGGCGGCCTGCTCAGCGATGCCGACGTCGAAGAAGCGGTCGGGCCAGCGGTCCTGGAAGGGGAGCAGGCCCGTCGGGCCAGGCATCGCCGCCGTGATGGCGACCAGGTCGGGCCGCTGCTCGCCCAGCTCGAGCATGGCCTGGCTGAAGGCGAGCGTGTAGCCCTTCAGCGCCCGCGACGACGCGGTGGGGCCAACGGCCGGGTCGAACGAACCAGCGTCGTGGAGGCACTTCTCCTCGTCGTCCTCGGCCGGCTTGTAGCCGCGCCCCTTCTGGGTGAGCACGTGCACCACGATCGGGCCGTCGAAGGCAGCCGCCTGCCGGAACGCCTGCTCCATGCCGGCGATGTCGTGGCCGTCGAGCGGGCCGACGTAGCGCACCCCCAGGGTCTCGAAGAAGACCGGGGGCTCGATCACCTCGCGGACCGCCGAGTAGAAGCCCTGGAGGCTCGAGTAAGCCAGGTTGCCCACCTTGGGCAGCTCCTTGACCGCCGTCTCGATGCGCCGCCGGGCGGACATCATCCCGGGGTGCAGGCGCAGGCGGCTCAGGCTCTCGGACAGGCGCGACACCGTGGGGGCGTAGCTGCGGCCGTTGTCGTTGAGGATCACGATCACGCGCGAGCCGCTGTGGCCCAAGTTGTTGAGGCCCTCGTAGGCCATGCCCCCCGTGAGCGCGCCGTCGCCGACGATGGCCACGACGTGGCGGTCGGGGTTGGAGCTGCGCTTGACGGCGGCGGCCAACCCGTGGGCGTAGCACAGGGCGGTCGACGCGTGGCTGTTCTCCA
>JAKACE010000391.1 GCA_021821705.1 Actinomycetes bacterium
GCTGCCCGGGCACCCGGGTGACCCTGGCCTGCCAGGACGGCTACGGCGTAGCCCGCCACGCCACCCACTACCAACGCCTGGGCATAGAGGTGGTGGCCGGCCCGGTGGACTGGCTCGCCTGGTGCGGCGACCGGCGCTACCACTACTCGCACGTGGTGGTGTCGGACGAGGGGTTGACGACACGCCTGTGGCCCATCGCCAGGTCCACACAGCCGCAGGCCATGACGCTGCTCTACAGCGAGAGGCTCCCGGTGCGGGCCGTCCAGGCCACCGTGGGGGCGACCAGGGCCGAGGCCGGCACCGAGACCATGGCCGAGCTGTTGCAGGCCCGCCTGCTGCGCCAGGTGGAGGGCCTCGATGCAGCCTGGTGCTGTGCGGCTGCCGACGCCAACCTGCTGGCCGGCATCTCGCCTTCGACCCAAGTGACGGCCCTGGGGCCGCCGGTGGTGCGCCCTGTTGCGGCCAAGGCCTTCGCCGACCGCGAAGGTGTTGTGGTCGTCGCCACCGACGCCTACGACCTGGTGGCCGACGCCGAGGAGGGTGCCCTCGAGTGCCTGGAGCGCATGGTGCCGGCCTGGCGCCGGCGGGACATGGGCCTGCGGGTGCGGGTGGTCGCCGACTGGCCGACCCCGGGGCTGGTGGCCGCGGCCGCCCGTAGCGGGGCCGAGATAGTGCCTTCCGGTGCAGACCTGGCGGCGGTGCTGGCCACGGCCCGCCTGGTCGTGGGCCCGGCCGACCACGGGACCAGCGCCTGCTCCTGGGTGCCGGCGGCGATGGCTGCGGGCACGCCGTGGCTGTGCTCGGCCGCCGCCCTGAGCGGCACCTTCCTGGAGCCCCTGGCCGACCTGGGAGGGCTGGGCGGCACCGCCGCCATGACGTCGCGGGGCTGGGCCCTGCTGACCGACGAGGGCGTGTGGGCCGACGCGGCTGGTGCGCTGGCGAGCCGGCGCGACGAGCTGGCGGCGGCCCGGGGCCGGGCCGTGCTGGCTGCCATCACTGCAGCCGGGCTGGAGCCGCCGCTGGCACCCCGGTGGCCTGGGCACCGCTGGTCCGCCCACCCGGTAGCGGCCAGGCCCCAGCCGGCGCTGCGCCCCCCGGCGGTCGCCGACCCGCCGGCCATATTCGTGCCCGACAGCCTGAGCGAGGACGAGCGCTACGAGCTCTGGCACGCCCGCCGAGGGCCTGGCAACCCCGAGGTGGTGGCGGCCATAGCCGGGGAGGCCCTCGCTGCCGCCTACCAGCCGACCATCTCCGTGCTCATGCCCGTCTGCGACACCGAGCCCTGGATGCTCGAAGCCGCCGTCGCCTCCGTTGCCGACCAGGCGTACCCAAACTGGGAGCTGTGCATGGCCGACGACGCGTCGGTGCGGCCGGAGACCCTGGCCGCCATCGAGGCGGCGCAGCGCCGAGACGGCCGGGTCAAGGTCACCCGCCTCGAGCAGCGCTCGGGTATCTCGGCGGCCACCAATGCCGCGCTCGGCCTGGCTGGGGGGGAGTTCGTTGCCTTCTTGGACCACGACGACGTGCTCAAGCCCCACGCCCTGGCCCAGGTGGTGCGTTGGCTCAACGCCGACCCGGACCTCGACATGCTCTACAGCGACGAGGACAAGCTGACCCCGGCGGGCAGGTTCACCGAGGCCCGCTGGAAGCCTGACTGGTCACCCAACCTGCTGCTGTGCCAGAACTACGTCTGCCACTTCCTGGTGCTGCGTCGCCAGCTGGTGGAGCGTGCCGGCGGCCTGCGCAGCGAGTACGACGGCAGCCAGGACTACGACCTGGTGCTGCGGGTGGCCGAGGCCACCGACCGTATAGCGCACGTACCCGATTCGCTCTACAGCTGGCGGATCCACGAGCGTTCGGCCGCGTCGGCGGGCGAGGCCAAACCGTGGGCCTGGCTGGCGGCCCAGCGCGCCCTGGGGGATTACCTGGCCCGCCGTGAGGCGGCCGGGGAGACCGGGGGCTGGACCGAGGAGGGGGCGTGGTTCGACGTGCACCGGACCCGCTTCAGGCGCTCGGGCGAGCCCAAGGTCAGCATCGTCATCCCGACCCGCAACGGCCGGCACCTGCTCGGGCGTTGTATAGAAAGTGTCATCTCCAAGTCCGTCTACGACAACTACGAGCTGGTGGTGGTCGACAACCAGAGCGACGACCCCGAGACCCTGGAGTACCTGGCCACGCTGCCAGGACGGGTCGTGCGCTACCCGCACGAGTTCAACTACTCGCGCCAGCTCAACCTGGCCGTCGCCGCCGTCGAGTGCGACCTGTTGGTGTTCCTCAACAACGACACGGTCGTCATGACGACCGACTGGCTGGACCGGCTCATCGAGCAGGCCATGCGGCCCGAGGTGGGCGCCGTCGGGCCCCGGCTGCTCCTGCCGGACGGGCGGGTACAGCACGAGGGCATAGTCGTGGGCGCCTGGCGGGGGCACGCCAACTCCATCGAGTGGGGCAACTGGTGGCGCATGGGCGACCTGGCCCGCGACGTGACAGCCGTCACCGGCGCCTGTATGGCCACCCGTCCCGGCGTCTACCGCCGGCTGGGGGGCTACGATGAACGGCTCCGAGTGGCATACAACGACGTCGACTACTGCATGAGGCTGCACCAGGCCGGTTACCAGGTCGTCTACGAGCCCGACGCAGCCCTGTTCCACGCAGAGGGCTCAACGCGCGGCACCGTGGAGGACCCCCACGACGCGCCCCTCTTCAACGACAGGTGGAGGCCGCGCTCCAGCTGCGACCCGTACTACAACCCCAACCTCAACCGTAACCGCCTGCTGTTCCGGGTCGAGCCTTGAGCCGGGCAACGAGCGACGGGCCGGCGCTGGCGGCGTGGCCGGAGGAGCCCGAAGCTCCCAACGGTGACCGGGGCCGGCGCGGCAACGGTCGCAGCGACGGCGACGGCGGGAGGCGCCACCGCAGGCAGCGCACGACCGTCAATGCCGCCAAACCCCGGTTCACCTGGCGCGAGTACGCCGGCTACCGGGAGCTTTTCATCAACCTGACCCTGCGCGAGCTGCGCTCCAAGTACAAGCGCTCGGTCATCGGCTGGGGCTGGTCGATGATCAACCCCCTGGCCAACATGGCCATCTACACCATCGTCTTCTCGATGCTGTTCCGCATCCACCCGCCCCTCGGCGTCCCCAGCAACCTCAACAGCTACGCCCTCATGTACCTGTGCGGCATGCTGCCCTGGACGCTGTGGCAGAGCAGCATCATGGAGTCGATGGGCGCCCTCTTGGGCAACCAGAACCTGATCCAGAAGACCTATTTCCCCCGTGAGCTGATACCCGGCGC
>JAKACE010000392.1 GCA_021821705.1 Actinomycetes bacterium
CGCCAAGGCCGACGAGGCGGACGGCGCCGGTGCTGCCCCGGCTCGCATGAACCGGGTTACAGCCGGCCGCCTGCGGTGGGGGGCGGCCGCAGTACCTGCTGTCGCGTTCACGGGCTACTGGGCCATGACCGCCGCCGACGTGGTCCTCGGCAGGCACTGGCTCGGACCGGCCCTCTCCGGCCAGTACGCGGCGGCAGCGACGGCGGCGCAGGTCGCCCTGGTGGTGCCGGGAGCCATAGCCGCGCTGGCCTTCCCCCGGCTGGTGGGCAGCGAAGCGCCCCGCCTGGTTGGACCGGGCACCAGGCCCCATCAGCGCCTGATGTTGGCGCTGGCTTCGGCTGCCGTGGCCGTGACCGGGTCGGCTGCAGCCGTCGTTGTCAGCGTCCTGGCCCGGCCGGTCGTCGACCTGCTCTTCGGCGCCACCTACGGTGGCGCCGCCAGCGTCGTGGGCCTGCTGAGCTTCGCCGCCGCGCTCCTCGGGCTGGTGACGGTCCTGGTCCACTACCACCTCAACCGGGGGGGCAGGGTGACAGCCGGGCTGTGCTGGCCCGGCATCGCCGTGGCGGTGGCCGGCACCTGGGTATGGCACCGCTCCATGACCGAGATCGCCGTCGTGAGCGTCGTGGCCGCGTCCGTCGTCTGCGCGACGATGCTGGCGGTCGCTTTCGGCCGGGCCGAGCGGGCGCCCCGGTCGCTGGTCGAGGCCGCCAACCTCGCCCTCCTGGACGCCGAACGGGACCTGACCGTCGTGGTCCCGTACTACAACCCGGGCCGGCTGCTCGTGCCCACGATGCAACGCCTGCTGTCGGTCCTGGACGGCTCGGGCACCGACTACGAGGTGATCGCCGTCTCCGACGGCTCGACGGACGGCAGCGACAGCGAGCTCGACAGCGCCCTGGCCGAGCACCCCCGCCTGACCAACGTGGTACTGGCCCGCAACCAGGGCAAGGGTGCCGCCCTGCGGATCGGCCTGGCCAGGGGCAAGGGGCGTTACCTGGGTTTCATCGACGCCGACGGCGACCTCGACCCGATCCTTCTCAACTCGTTCCAGACCATGGTCGAGCTGTACCACCCCGACATCATCCTCGGCAGCAAGCGCCACCCTCTGTCGGAGGTCGAGTACCCCCTGCTCCGTCGCACCTACTCCTGGGGCTACCAGCAGGTGGTGCGCCTCGGCTTCCGGCTCAACATCAAGGACACCCAGACAGGCATAAAGCTCGTACGCCGCGACGTCCTGTCGGCTGTACTGCCACGCATGGTCGAGAAGCGGTTCGCTTTCGACCTCGAGCTGTTCGTCATCGCCAGGCGCCTCGGCTACAGGCGCTTCCTCGAGGCGCCCATCCGCCTGCGCCACCAGTTCACGAGCACCGTCTCGTGGCGCTCGGTCTACCGTTCGCTGCTTGACACCATGGCCATCTGGTACCGCCTGAGGATCCTGCACTTCTACGACGGGGACCAGGGCCCCGCCACTCCGGGCGGCGAGCGTCTGCGCATCGACCCGGTCGTGTTGCGCGGCGGGGCGGGCACGGCGGCGGGGAGCGCTCGGGCGGCGGGGAGCGCTCGGGCGCCGGGGGGCAACGGCTACGGGGCCCCAACGGGTAACGCCGGCGCACGCCGCTGAGCGCCGGGCTCCAGCACCCCGTATGTGAAGCTTTGCACGAGCTCGCCGGCCTGCCTGCGGTACGCCACCCGATGACCACGACGACGAGCCCGCGGGCGGTTTGACCGGTAGGAGCGGTTTACAGCCTTGTGCGGGGGGGCGCAACATGCCGGCAACAAGGCCCCTCTATACTCCCCCCTCAATGCCTAGCGCAGAGACAGGTAGTCCGGTCGACCACCGCCTGGCGGCACATGCCGGCCATGCGTGTACGGACGATCATCCACCCACCACGCTCCTGCACGAGTGGCCGGCCCTTGGTTCACCGCCAGGCGAACGTGCACGAGAGGAGATGTAATGCAGAACAGACTGCTCCGCAAGCTCGCCGTGCCGGCTGTCGCAGTCGCCGTCTCGGCCCTTTCCCTGGGAGCCACGGCGGCTACTGCCTCGGCCAGCGCACCCACATACACCATCGCCTACGAGGGCCCGCTCTCGGGTGGCAACGCCCAGCTGGGCCTCAACATGAAGTTCGCCGTCCAGCTGGCCATCAACCAGGCCAATGCCGGCAAGACATTCGGAAAGCTCCCGTTCCAGCTCAAGTTCCTGCCCTCCGACGACCAGGGTTCCGCCACCCAGTCGCCGACGGCGGCCCAGCAGGTGATCGGCGACTCGTCCGTGATGGCGGTCGTCGGGCCGGCTTTCTCAGGCGCCACCAAGGCGGCAGAGCCGCTGTACGCCCAGGCCCACCTGGCCACGGTCAGCCCCAGCGCCACCGCACCGGAGCTGGCCCAGCACGGCTGGCACAACTTCTTCCGCGTCGTAGCCGACGACAACGCCCAGGGCCCGGCTGACGCCACGTTCGCAGTCAAGACGCTCAAGGCCAAGACGATCTTCAGCATCGACGACGGCAGTGCCTATGCCAGCGGCCTCGCCACCGCCTTCGACAACGCAGCCAAGAAGCTGGGTGCCAAGGTGACCCACCAGACCGCCCTCGGCACGACCCAGTGCCAGGCCGGTACCGGCAACGTCCAGCAGTACAGCGCCGTGGCCACCACCATCAAGGACAGCAAGGCGCCGGTGACCTTCTATGCCGGCTACTACTGCGACTTCGCCCTGCTGGCCAAGTCGCTGCGGGCCGCCGGCTACACCGGCACGCTGATGTCGGACGACGGCAGCCTCGACCCCCACTACGTGAGCGAGGCGGGGGCCAAGGTGGCCGACGGGACGTACATCAGCTGCGCCTGCGCCGACCTGTCCAAGAGCGCTGCAGCGGCGCCGTTCGCCAAGCAGTTCAAGGCTCTCGCCCACTTCGCGGTGGGCACGTACTCGGCCGAGGCGTACGACGCCACCAACACGATCATCTCGGTGATGAAGAAGCTCGGCCCCAAGGGCATCAACCGGGCCAGCATCGTCAACGCCCTGCACCACGTCACCTACAAGGGCCTCACCAAGGTCGTGCACTTCCTGCCCAACGGCAACATCGCCGGCACGGCCGTGTACATCTACCACGTGGTGAAGGGCAAGATCGTCGAGCTCGGCCTCGCACCCTGACCCGGTGGCGCCGGTCGCCCTCAGCGTGAGCGGGCGGCCGGCCCGGGCCTTTGGCCCGCCGTCCGGTCGGTGAGCGACCGCCGCCGGAGGCGGCACTATGCTCCCGACATGCACAGGCGCCCGGTGCCCGCCCCGAGCGGG
>JAKACE010000393.1 GCA_021821705.1 Actinomycetes bacterium
CGGGACCGCCCGTCCCGGGCGCACCTGGGCCTGTGTGGCCCAGCGGCGCGCCCGGCCTTGACGCGGCTCCGGGGCCCCCTGGCACCGAGGGCTACGAGGAACAAGAGGAGGAGGAGGAGGAGGAGGGCGCCCTCATGGTGCGCCGGGCCTCGAGGACGTCGCGCTCGCTCGACTGGCTGCGCCAGGTGAGCTTCCGGGGGCGGGTGAGCGTGCTGGTGGGCGTGGCCGTGGGCATCGCCGTCGCCCTTACTGCCACCGTGTCCTATTTCGCCGTCAGCCGCCAATTGCAACAGCAGGCGAACAACACCCTGGAGCGGGGCATCAGCCAGGTGCCGTCGAGCGTGCGGGTCAACACCTTCACCGGGGCGGTCGACGAGAACCTACTGGTCAACCTTCAGGTCAGCACGGGCGACCAGGTGCAGGTGCTCGTCAATACGCCCAGCGGGATACAGGTCTACTCCGTGCAGACCCAGCGGACGCCGGCCGGCCCTGTCGCCCAGTTGGCCCAGGCCCGGATCTTCCCCATCGACGCCAATGTCAAGGCCGCCTTCACAGGCGGTCCGTCCGTCAAGCCGGTAGCAGAGAGGGTCACGGCCGTAGGCGGCCACGACCACTACCTGGTGGCGACCGTCGGTGTTGTGCCCGGGAGCCTGGCCGTGGAGGTGGGCTTCCAGGTGACCGGGCTTCAGCGCACGCTGGCGTTCCTGCGCTTCATGCTGGTGCTCGTGGCCATCGGCGGAGTGGCACTGGCGGCCGCCCTGGGCTGGGCCGTGGGCCGGGCCAGCATGGGCCCGGTCGAGGAGCTCACCCTCGCAGCAGAGCACGTGGCCGAGACCCAGGACCTGACCGCCACTATCGACGACAGCAGCAACGACGAGCTCGGCCGCCTGGCCAGGAGCTTCAACGCCATGCTCAACGCCCTCAGCAACTCCAGGAGCCAGCAGGCCCAGCTGGTGTCCGACGCCGGGCACGAGCTGCGCACCCCCCTCACCAGCCTGCGTACCAACATCGAGGTCCTCATGCGGGCCAAGAACCTCTCCGGCCCGGACCGCGACGAGCTGCTCTCTGACATCGACGCCCAGCTCCAGGAGCTGACCAACCTGGTGGGCGACCTGGTGGACCTGGCGCGCGAAGACGAGCGCCAGCAGCCCGAGCCCGAGCCGGTCGAGTTGCACAGAGTCGTGGCCAGGGCTGTCGAACGGGCGCAGCGGCGGGCCATGTCGGTGGCCTTCGACGTCTCGCTCGAGGAGGGCTACGTGCGGGCGCAGCCGGCCCTGCTCGAACGGGCCGTCATGAACGTGCTCGACAACGCGGCCAAGTGGAGCCCTCGGGGCGGCCGGGTGTCGGTGACCCTGCGGGCCTCCGACGCCTGGCACCTCGTGGTGCAGGACCAGGGCCCCGGGATCGACCCCGGTGACCTCCCCCATATCTTCGAGCGCTTCTACAGGGCGCAGACGGCGCGCTCGATGCCGGGTTCGGGGCTCGGCCTCGCCATAGTCAAGGGCGTCGTCTCGACCCACGGCGGCAGGATCGACGTGGGCGCGGCCGACGGCGGCGGGACCCGCGTCGAGATCGTCCTACCCCTCGACACCAGCGTCGACGGCCTGGCGCCTGACGACCCGGGACCCGGCGAGGCCGGCGCTGCGGGGAGCTCGGAGCAGGCGCTCTGGGCGCCGTCACCCTCCGCGGCCACAAACGGGCACGCCTCAGCCCCGCCAGGCGGTCCTGCGCCGGCTGCCCCACGCCAGACAGGGGGCGACGCCGCCGCGGATCCCGTGCAGCGCCCTGGTCCTGGTACTGCTCCTGCCACCGGCGGCGGCCCAACGGGCAGCTCGGTGGATGCCGCCGCCGCGACCTGGGGCCGCCCCGGGAACCAGGGCTGAGCCCACCCTGGCAGGCTGGGCTCCCGGCCATCCTCGACCCCTACCGCCAGGCGCCTACGGCCAGGGGCCCTCCCTAGGCGCCCTACCGCTAGACGCCTTACCGCTAGGCGCCCTGGCCTCGGGGCCGCTTGTGGCCGCCTTCGCCGGGCGGCACGGGCAAGCCCAACGAGACCAGGTCAGCCGGCACGTCTACGTCGGCGAAGGCGCTGGCTGCCGTGCCGGCCGGCCAGGCCCCTTCGTCGGCCAGCTGCGGTTCAGCCAGGGCCAAGAGCGCCTTCATCGAGCGTTCGCCGGCGGCGACGAGCCGGGCCGCCGTCTCGAGGTCGGCTGCCGACCAGCGAGCCGCCAGTGGCTGCGTGGTACCCCCGACGACCGGGACGACGGAACCATCCCCCGGCCAGGCGGCAAGCACGGCGAGTGCCCGCGCCGTGAGCAGCGGCATGTCGCATGCCAGGACGATCACGGGCGCCACCACCCCGCGTGAGCGCAAGGCCGCCGCCCCCGCCGCGACCGCCGCCAGAGGCCCACCCCCGGGTGGTTCCTCGCTCACCGGCTCCAGTGCCGAGCGACCGGGCCCGACCTCGAGGACCGGCGAGGCCACGGTGCAGAGCACCCCGGCGAGGCGAACCGCCAAGGGGGAGCCGTCGACCAGCAGGGACGCCTTGTCGAAACCCATGCGCCGGCTGGCACCACCGGTCAGGAGCAGGCCGGCGACCGCAGCCGGCGCGCCGGGCGCGCCATGGCTGTCAGGGCCCACCGCGAGCTGACCACCCTCCGTCTGATGCGATGGTCTGGCCGGTAACCCAGTCGGCGTCGTCGCTGCACAACCAGGCCACGAGCCGGGCGGCGTCCTCGGGCCGGCCCCAGCGGCCCATGAGCGCTGCCTCTTCGACCCGGCGGTGCAGTTCGGCGCCGGCGTAGCCGGTGTCGTTGGGGCCAGGGTCGACGCAGTTGACGGTGATGCGTCGGGGCGCCAGCTCGACCGCCAGGCTGGCCGTCAGCTGCTGGAGGACAGCCTTGGAGGCGATGTAGGGCAGCTCAGCTGGCATGGCACCGTGGTACTGGCCGGAGGTGAAGGTCACCACGCGGCCGCCCGGGCCTCCGGGGTGCTGCTCGGCGAAGTGGCGCACCAGCATGAGCGTGGCCCGGGCATTGACGGCGAAGCACAGGTCGAGCTCCGCCTCGGTGAGCTCGGCCAGGGACTGCTCGGCCGACCGGGCGTGGTTGGCCACCAGGACATCGACCCTGCCGAAACGGGCGGTTGCCGCCTGGACCAGCTCGTAGGGGGCTCGGGGCCGGGACAGGTCGGCGTGGGCCAGTTCCACCTGCGCTCCGCTGCGCCGCAGTTCGTCCACCAGCCGCTCGGCCCCCCCGGCGTCCTCTCCCCAGGCCTCCCCTGCGTC
>JAKACE010000394.1 GCA_021821705.1 Actinomycetes bacterium
CGTGCGAACCGAAGGACAGCGCCAGCCACAGTGCGTCGAGCAGGGTGAACGTGGCCACGCTGATGAGCGTCCCGGAAAAGACGCTTCCCCAGCGGACCAATTGCGGGCCCTGGGCCGGGAGGACCACCCGTGGCCCCATGACGGCTGCGTTCCCGTGCTTCATTTGGTGCCTCCTATCAGGCCCTCGAACCGTCGCTGGGCGCCGGCCTTCGGGCCAGAGCTGACGATCTCAACTGGTCAGCGCGTACCCATTTGACTGCCCGTCCAACCACACCACCTGCACTCCGAGGCCCCAGCCGCTAAGTGGCCCTTCCCCCGCCGGCGTGCCGGTCCGGCCTGCCAACACGGCCGGTGGCGGTCCGGCCGGCCAACACGGCCGGTGGCGGCACAAGGCCCCTGGCTGACAGGCCTTTTGCATACCCGGCGCCGCCAGCGCGAGTACATAATTGCTCTGTGGACCTGCGCCAACTGGCTGCCCTGGTAGCGATAGCGGACCACGGCAGCTTCTCGGGCGCCGCCGCCGCCCTCCACACCGTGCAGTCCAACGTCTCGGGCCACATAAAGCGCCTCGAGCGCGAGCTGGGGGCCGAGCTGGTCGACCGCCAGACAGGCCAGCTGACAGACGAGGGCCGAGCCGTCGAAGCGCGCGCCCGGGCCGTCCAGGCCGAGATCGACGCCGTCGCCGCCGACCTGGCCGCCCTGCACCAGCAGGTGCTCGGCAGCGTGCGCCTCGGCATGATATCCACGACGGCGCGCTGGCTGGTGCCCCTGCTCTTGGACAGCCTGGCCGTGGCCCACCCCGGTGTCCGCCTGGTCACGACGGAGGCCACGTCCTCGGCGCTAGGGGCCCTGCTGGCAAACGGCGGGCTCGACTGCGCTGTGGTCAACCTCCCGCTCAACAATCCCGAACTGCGCCTGCGCCCGCTGTTCGACGAGGACATCGTGCTGTTGCTCCCGGCCGACCACCCCCTGGCCAACGCCGGCCCCCTGCACATGAAGGACCTCGAGGGCCTCGAGCTCATGTTGCCGGCGCCCCATACGGGGTTCCGCGAGGAGCTGGACCACGCTGCCGCCAGTGCGGGGACCTCGCTGAGCGCCAGGGCCGACATCGACGGGCTGCGCCTGCTGTCGTTCCTCACCCTGCGCGGTTATGGCCCGTCCCTGCTCCCGGCGACCACGGTCACCGACATGCCCGACACCTATAGGACGGTCAACGTGGCCGGCCTGCCGCTGCGCCACGTCGGGATGGCACTTCGAAAGCGGGGGCGCCCCAATGCCCCCACCCGCGCCCTCATAAGCGTGCTCGAGGAGGTGATCGAGAAGCACGTGGCCAGCCACGGGCATCTCCACCACGCCTCCTGAGCCGGTCAGCTGGCGCGGCGCCGCAGCTGGCGCAGCACGTAGGGGAGGATGCCCCCGTGGCGGTAGTAGTCGGCCTCGACGGGCGTGTCTATGCGCAGCCTCACCTCGAAGTGCTTGTCGCCTGCGCCGACGGCCAGACGCTCGGGTAGCGGGCCGTCACCGGCGGCTTCGAGGCCGGTGATGTCGAAGACCTCCTCACCGCTCAGGCCGAGCGAGGCGACGCTGTCGCCGGGCAGGAACTGCAGCGGGAGGATGCCCATGCCGACAAGGTTGGAGCGGTGTATGCGCTCGAAGCTCTCGGCCAGTACCGCCCTCACCCCGAGCAGCGCCGTGCCCTTGGCCGCCCAGTCACGCGAGGAGCCCGAGCCGTACTCCTTGCCCGCCAGCACGACCAGGGGGGTTGCCTCGGACGCGTAGCGCATGGCGGCGTCATATATGTCGGTCTGCTCGCCGCTCGGCAAGTGAACCGTGTAGCCACCCTCGGTGCCGGGCGCCAGCTGGTTGCGTAGGCGGATGTTGGCGAAGGTGCCCCTGACCATCACCTCGTGGTTGCCGCGGCGCGACCCGTACGAGTTGAAATCGGAGGGGGCTACGCCATAGTCGACCAGCAACTTGCCGGCCGGGCCGTCCCGGCGGATGCTGCCAGCCGGCGAGATGTGGTCCGTGGTCACGGAATCGCCCAGCTTGGCCAGGGCCCGGGCGCCGTGGATATCCGTCAGCGCCGCCGGCTCCTCGGGCATGTCGTCGAAATAGGGCGGGCGCCGCACGTAGGTGGACCTCGCACCCCACTGGTAGCGGTCACCCTCGGGCACGTCGAGCGAAGCCCATCGTTGGTCGCCCTGGAAGACCTCGGCATAGCTCTTCTCGAACATGTCGGCGGCGATGGAGTCGCCGATGACCCCCGCCACCTCCTCGGCGCTGGGCCAGACATCGGCCAGGTAGACCGGTTCGCCGTCCGAGCCGGTGCCCAAGGGCTGGGTGGTGATGTCGATGTCCATGGTGCCGGCCAGGGCGTAGGCGACGACGAGCGGCGGGGACGCCAGGTAGTTCATGCGGACGTCGGGGTTGATGCGGCCCTCGAAGTTGCGGTTGCCCGACAGGACCGACACGACGGCCAGGCCGGCCCTGGAAACGGCTTCGGGTAGGCCGGCCAGGAGCGGCCCGCTGTTGCCGATGCAGGTGGTGCAGCCGAAGCCGACCAGGTCGAAGCCGAGCTTGTCCAGGTATGGGGTCAGTCCGGCCCGCTCGTAGTAGTCCATGACCACCTTGGACCCGGGGGCCAGCGATGTCTTGACCCACGGCTTGACCGACAGCCCCCGCTCGACGGCATGCTTGGCCAGCAGCCCAGCAGCCACCATGACATCGGGGTTGGAGGTGTTGGTGCAGCTCGTGATGGCAGCGATGACGACGGCGCCGTGGCCGACCTCGTAGGCGGGGCCGTCCGCCGGCTCGACGGTGACCTGCGCCTGGGTTGCAGCCTCCGGGGCGCCCTTGGCCCCCTGGGACAGGACCTTGGTCAGCGACTCGCCGAAAGCCACCTGGGCGCGCCGCAGCGGGACCCTGTCCTGGGGCCTGGCCGGGCCGGCGATGCTGGGCTCGACGCTGGACAGGTCGAGCTCGACGTGCTCGGAGAAGGTCGGCTCGGTGGTCGGGTCCAGCCAGAGCCCCTGCTCCTTGGCATAGGCCTCCACGAGGGCCACGTGCTCGGGCGAACGCCCGGTCAGGCGCATGTAGCGCAGCGTCTCGTCGTCGACGGGGAAGATGGCGCAGGTGGAGCCGTACTCGGGGGACATGTTGCCGATCGTGGCCCGGTTGTAGAGCGCCACCCGGGCGACGCCCTCGCCGTAGAACTCCACGAACTTGCCCACCACGCCGTGCTTGCGCAACAGCTCGGTGACCGTGAGCACCAGG
>JAKACE010000395.1 GCA_021821705.1 Actinomycetes bacterium
TGCCGCCGCTCGACGGGTTCCACAGCCACTCGTTCCGCTGGGACCACGCGCTGGCTTTCGGGCGGTGGCTGCTCGGCGACGACTACCCGGACGACATCACGGTCTTCTTGATCGAGGCCGGCACCGTCGAGCTCGGTGCCGAGTTGACGCCGGCAGTCCAAGAGGCGATGGTGGCGGTGGCCGAGCGTGTCCTTTCGATGATCCACGAGACGACGATCCAACAGACGACCGAGGGCCAGCATGCCGCTTGCCGCTGAGCCCGCCGTCAAGCGCCGCAACGGGCAGTGGGAGGTGGACATCGTGGTGGTCTTCGAGGACCGGGTCGTCCGCAAGATGGTCGACGGCTCCATGAACGAGCGACGGGCGCGGCCCGGCGCCCGATGGATCGAGCGGGCAGCGCGACGTGACGTGGCGGGGCCCCTCGATGGCTGAGCTGGCTGGTGCCGTCGACCTGCCACGCCCCCAGCCGGTCGGCGTGTTCCCCCTCCCCGCCGGCTACCTGCTGATCGGAGCCGGGGAAGGGCACGACGAGGTGCGACGGGCTCTCGTCGCCGGCCACCTCCCGGGCTCTTTCCCCGAGTCCCTGCAGTACTACCGGCTCGCCCTCGACGGCGACCTCGACAGGGCCCTGGCTGCGGTCGAGGGACAGACGCCTGGGGGGTCCGGGCAGGTGGCACTGGCTAACCGCTTCGTCCTCGAGCCGAGCGCGGCGCGCTTGGCCGAGCTGCGGTCGGTCGCCGGCGGCGACCTCCTCACCCATGTCGAGACGGTCGCCTTCACCGTCGGGCTGGCTCCGCAGCCACCCGCACCAGGCCGCGCCGACGGTGAGATCGAGGCCCTCGTGGCCGCGGCGTGGGCCGCCGCCGCGCTGGAGCGCCACGACCGGGGCAAGGCGGCCGCTCACCTGGAGCTGGCTGCCGAGCTGGCGCAGCCGGTGAGCGTGCCCCTGGCCGGGCAGCTCCTGGGGCAGCTGGCCAACGTCCAGCTGGACGTCGGCAGTACCAAGCGGGCCGAGGTCACCTTTCAGGCGGCCATCGACGCCCTGAGCGGTACCGACCTCCGGGTCAGCCTGGCCGAGCTCCACGTGAGCGCCGGCGCCATGTACCAGGAACGGTCGGAGGCCGCCCCGCGGCTGATGAAGGCGGCCATCGACCACTACCTGGCCGCCCTGGCCCTGGTCGGTGCCGACACGGCCCCCGAGACCTTCGCCGTGGCGAACGCCAACCTGGGGCTGGCGTACCTGACCACGCCCATGCACGAGGCCAGTGACCACCTGCGGATCGGGATCGCCGTGCAGTCGCTGCGCGACGCGCTGCGCGTGCTCACCCCGGAGCAGCACCCCGACCGCTGGGCGAGCACCCAGCTGAACCTCGCCAACGCCCTGGTGTACATGCCGTCGGCCCACCAGGCGGAGAACATCGTCGAGGCGGTACAGCTCTACGAGGACCTGCTCGGGGCGCGCGACCGGCTTCGGGATCCCCAGGGCCGGGCCCGGGTGCTGGCCAACCAGGGCAATGCCCTGGCCCACCTCGGCCACTTCGACCAGGCCAAGGCCCGCCTGCACGAGGCCCGGGCCATCTTCGAGGAGCTCGCCGAGGACGCTGCCGTGCGCTCCGTGCGCTCCGTGCTCGACGAGATCGCCAAGCAGGAGTCGTTCCTGCGCCAGCGGGCCGACGAGGTGCCCGCCCGATGACCGCCGTGGATGGCGCGAGCGCCGGCGGCGAGACCGGGACAGGCGCTCTGGCTACCCCGACGGCACCCGCCCGGACGCCGCCCGTTGCCACGGTGCCCCCACCGGCCGGGCGGCCGGTTGGCTGGCTGGGCGCGCCGGCGCCGGGCGGGCTGGCCCTGCCGCCGGCCCTGCCCACCGCCTCGCAGCTCTACGCGCCCCGGGGGGTGTGGGTCGACGACCTGGTCACGGTGGTGGCCGACACCGGCAACCACCGGGTGCTGATCTGGCATCGGGCCCGGCCCGGGCAGCACGCCCCGGCCGACGTGGTGCTGGGCCAGGCGGACTTCTCCTCCGAGAGGCCCAACGGGCCCGGGCCGCAGCGGGGGCTGCACCTCCCCACCGGGGTGGTGGTCCACGAAGGCCGGCTCGTCGTGGCCGACGCCTGGAACCACCGGGTCCTGGTGTGGGACGGGGTTCCCGAGACGCACGCCGCCCGGCCCGACGTCGTCCTCGGCCAGCCCGACCTGACGTCGGTGGCCGCGAACCGGGGTGAGGGGTGCGGCCCGCTCTCTTTCTACTGGCCCTTCGGCGTGGCGGTGGTCGGCGGCCGCTTCTACGTGGCTGACACCGGGAACCGGCGGGTCCTGGTGTGGGACGGGATCCCCGAGCCGGAGGAGAAGCCACTGGCGGTCCTGGGCCAGCCCGACCCTTACCAGCGCGACGAGAACCGGGGCGGGATCGGCCCAGCCAGCTTCCGCTGGCCCCACGACGTGGCCGGTACCGGCGAGCGGGTCCTGGTGGCCGATGCGGGCAACCACCGCCTTCTGGGGTGGTCCCCGCCGCCGGACGCCGACCGTGACGCCGACCAGGTCCTCGGCCAGCCCGATCTCGTCACAGGGCGCGAGCTCCCGTACCAGCCGCAGAGCCCGAGCTCGCTGCGCTTCCCGTACGCGGCCTCTGTGAGCCGCGACGGACGGTTGGCGGTGGCCGATACCGCCAACAACCGCGTGCTGCTGTGGGACCGCGTGCCGGAGCGCTCCGGGGTCCCGGCCGACCGCGTCGTCGCCCAGCACGACTTCGCGTCCAATGGGGAGAACCGCTGGCAGCTGGTGGGCGACGACACGCTCTGCTGGCCCTTCGGCCTGTGCCTGCACGGCGCCACACTGGCGGTCGCCGACTCCGGGAACAACCGGGTGATGCTCTGGGAGCTGGACCCGTGATGGCCGGACGGGTGACAACGGTCCAGGCAGGCACGAGCACTCGGCTGTTCGTCCGCCTGCAGGGGCTGGCACGGGGCCGCGGCGCCTGGCCCGGCGAGCACGCCGGCGACGTGGGGAACCTGGCCATCTCGGCGCGGGCCGGCATGTCCGACGAGCCCCAGAGACGACCCCACAAGACGAAGGGAGGCTGAGCGACATGTGCCTTGCCGTTCCAGGACAGGTGGTGGCACTGGAGAACCGGGGGGCGGTGGTGCTCGGTACCGTCGACTTCGACGGCACCCGGCGGGAGGTGTGCTTCGCGTCGATCCCGGACATCCGGGTCGGGGAGTACGTGATCGTCCACGTCGGGTTCGCGTTGGCCCGGGTGGACGAGGCGTC
>JAKACE010000396.1 GCA_021821705.1 Actinomycetes bacterium
AAGGCCATGCCCCACTTGGAGTCTTTTATCCGCTCTTCGACCAGGGCCCTCATCCTGAACCAAGCCTCGATGTCGGCCACGTCCCAGTCGAGGTTGGTCAAAATAAAACGAGGAAAACCCATGAGCACCAAAGCCTCAAAGAAAGTGTCCTACCGCTGGCACTTGCGCGTGCGCATGGCCGAACGGGGGATGTACGCAACCTCGGACCTTCTGCCCCTCCTCGCCGAACGAGGCGTCGTGCTGTCCCGGGAGCAGGTCTACCGGCTGGTGGCCCAGGTCCCCGAACGCCTGAGCCTCACCACCCTGGCCGCCCTATGCGACGCCCTGGAGCTCAGCCCTGGAGATCTCGTGGAGCCGGTCCGGGCGGGGCCCAAGACGGCCCCGGCCAAGACGACGAGCACGCGGGGGGTGGTGCAGGGCATCCGTCCCCGCCGGGCCAGGGTGGCCCGGGAGGAGTGAGGCCCACCCGCCAACCGTCCTGGGAGGACCTGGTCATGTCCCGCGTGGCCGAAGCCTGCCCAGGGCTTGGCGCCGCGGCAGCCCACTCGGCGGTCGCTGCTGCAGCCCCGAGCGCAAAGGCCCTGTCGGTGTTGGCAAAAGCGCTCGGGCCGGGCCCCGCCGCCCTGCTGGTCGGGGCGCCGCCCGTGGTCGGAAAGCTGGTGAGGGAGCTCCAGGCCCTGGGCGCGGACTTGCCAGAGCCAACTTGTGCCCGTTGCGGGCGGGGCCACCCGGAGCTGGCCCTGACAGACGGGGCCGGGCTCTGCCCTCGTTGCCGGGCCAGGCACAACGCCACCGCTTGTAGCCGCTGCGGGGTGGTGAAGGTGGTGTACGGGCGCGGCCCGGCGGGCGAAGCGCTCTGCTCGGTCTGTGCCCCTCGGCCCGAGCGGCGCTGCAGCCGCTGCGGCCGGGTGGGGAGGATCGCCCGGCGTGCCCACGACGGCCAGGGCGAGGTCTGCAATAGCTGCTTCCACGGCCCGGTGGCCACCTGCTCAGCGTGCGGGCGAGAGCGGCCCTGCAACTTCGTGGCCGCCGGCCGTCCGATCTGCCCGACCTGCTCGCCGCGCAGGCCTAGCCGTTGCGCTCATTGCGGCGAGGATCGCCCTGCCTGTGCCCGCTGGCCCGAAGGGCCGGTGTGCGAGCCCTGCTACCGGGCCGCTCTATCGCGCCGCGGCACTTGCAAGGCCTGCGGGGCCGAACGGCGCCTCGTTTCGCCGCCGGGCCCGGTGGCCAGGCTCTGCGCCGGCTGTTCCGGGGCGCCCCAACTGGCGACCTGCCGTAGCTGCGGTGCCGAAGAACGGCCCTATCTCGACGGCCGTTGCGTACGTTGTGCCCTCGCCGCCCGCGCGGCCGAGCTCGTCGGGGCGCCAGACGGCCCGCTCGGTGCCGTCTACCGAGCCATCGTCGCTGCCCCCCAGCCCTACAGCGCCCACAACTGGCTACGGCGTTCAGTTGCCGCCAAGTTGCTCGGCGAAGTCGCCTCTGGCCAGGTCGCCCTCGCTCACGAGGCTCTCGACGCCCACCCCGCCAGACGCGGTGCCGACTACCTCCGCCACCTGCTCGTCGCCAACGGCGTGCTCCCCGCCCGCGACGACGGCCTCGTGCGCCTCGAAGCCTGGGTGGGCGGACGGCTAGCGAGCATCGAGGACAAACCTCGTCGCCAGCTGCTGCGTTCTTATGCGACCTGGCACCTCCTGCGCGGTGCCCGCCAGAGGGCTGGGACCGCGAGGGCACCTCGGGCCCCCACCCGCTACGCCAAAGTGAACCTCAACTCGGCTATCGCCTTCCTGGGCTTCTTGGCCGCTCGCCAGCGCGACCTGGCCGGGGCCACCCAAGCAGACGTCGACGCCTGGCTGGCCGATGGGCCGCCGAACGCGCCCGAGGTGAGAGACTTCCTGGGCTGGGCTGCAAGGCGCAAGCTGGTGCCGGCCTTCGTGCTCCCGGTCAGCACCCGCCACGAAGGGCCTGTTGCAGATGACGACGAGCGTTGGGCGACGGCCCGGCTGTTGCTCCAGGGCGACGACGTCGAGTTGACCGACAGGGTGGCCGGCCTGCTCGTGCTGCTTTACGGGCAACGGCTCAGCCGCATCGTGGCGCTCACCCGTGACCAGGTCGAGCTGGCACCCGGCGCTGTGCGGCTGCACCTGGGGACCACCCCGCTCGAAGTGCCCCCGCCCCTGGACGAGCTTGTAGCTCGTCTCGTCAAAGAGCGCCGGCCCTATGCCGGTGCCGGCTCTCCTGCGGCCACCCCTTGGTTGTTCAGTGGCCTCGACCCAGGGCTGCCGCTCACTGCCGGCCAGCTCGGCCGGCGGCTGCGGCGCCTCGGCGTCCGGCCTGCTGCCAACCGGCGTTCCGCTCTCGCACATTTGGCTTCCCGCTTGCCCGCGGCCATGTTGGCCCAAGCCCTCGGCTACTCCCCGGGCACAGCTGTCCGCTGGGCCGGGCAGGTTGGTGCCGACTGGGGCAATTATGCGGCCAGCTTCGCCCGCTCAGCTCCGACCGGGCGTTGAGACCGCCGCGGCTGCCTCCCCCCACTACCGCCGGCCCCCCAGGGGGCCGTTGGTGCCCGAGACATGGGAGGGCGGGCCCCAGATGGCAAAGGGCCAAGCCTTTGCTGCCTACTCACGCCCTCGACCACCGGCCACCAAACCACATGTTCAAGCAGCGGAAGATCTTCAGACCGCGCCCAGGACGGTGCCTACGACCACCAACGCCTGGGCCCGCCAAGCGATCGCGCACCATGTCGAATAGCCCCCGAGGGACCGGTTGCGAGATGGCTATTCGGCACACTTCGAACATCGCCTATTACCAGTTTGGGCGAGGGTGTGCACCCCAGAGCAGTCATGGAGCGGCTTGGGCACAGCTCGATCACAGTCACGCTCGACCGTTACGGCCACCTGTTCCCCCACCTCGAAGAGGCCCTCACGGCTGGCCTGGAGCGTTCGCGGTCGGAGGCTTTGGCGAAGTTCCCGTGAACGGGGACCCCTGGTCGATCGCGCACGGATCGCGCACGCGGGATCGTACACTTGTCCGTCGAACACCCGCCTTATCCCGTCTGAACTGCTTGTTTGCCGGCGCCCCCGGCAGGGTTCGAACCTGCGACCTTCCGCTTAGAAGGCGGCCGCTCTATCCGCTGAGCTACGGGGGCCACCCTCGACGGTAGCGTGCTCGGAGGGCACTGACCAGGGTTCCCCCATGTAGGGTGCCCGGCAGCTCAGCTCGCGAGCAGCCCTCCACTTTCGGGATATG
>JAKACE010000397.1 GCA_021821705.1 Actinomycetes bacterium
GTGGTCTTCGCTCTGGCGGTGCTGCTCCGTCTGGACCGGTACAAGCTGGCCGGACCTGAAATGGGTTGGGCGGTTGTGCTGACGCTGGGCCTGGCCGTGTTCCTGGTGACGGCCACACCGCCGCACGACACCGCCCACAGGGCGGATCTGGTCCCTGCGGTGGCGGTGTCGGCCTTCAGCGTCCTTGCTGTAATAGCGGCCGCCGTGGGCAGCCGGTACACCTCCGGCTCACGGCGGGCCATGCTGCTGGGAGCCGGGGCCGGGGTGACCTTTGCCGACGTAGCGGCCCTCATCAAGACCTCAGGGGACGTCCTGGTGTCCCACGGCTTCGACGGCATGGTCACGAGCTGGCCTTTCTGGGGAGTCCTGGTGGTGGGCGGGACCGGCGTGGTGCTCAACCAACTGGCGTTCCAGGCCGGGCCGCTGTCGGCCAGCCTCCCCGCCATCCAAACGATCGACCCCATACTGAGCGTCGTGCTCGGCGTCGTCGTCTACGACGAGCAGCTGCGCCACGGCCTGTTACCGCTGGGGGCCGAAGTGCTCGGCCTGGTCGTCACCCTGCTTGCTGCCGGCGTCCTGAGCCGGCTCTCGACCGGTCCCACTCCACGGCCATAGGCGACAGCCGGCGGCGTCGAGAGGCAGGTGACGGCTTACGGCCGAGGCCGGCCCTACTGCCGAGGCCGGCCCTACTGCCGAGACCGGCCCTACTGCCGAGGGGACCGGGTCAAGCTGCCCGGCTCGGTGCCGAGCTCGTCGAGGGCACCCTCCATGGCGGCTATGCGCTGGTCGAGGGTCAGCTCTGCGGGCCCGCCGGGGCGGGCCAGTTGCGTGCGACGTAGGGACAGGTGCTGCACTCTGCGCGCGGAGCTCTCGAGATTGCGCACCCGGGCCTCCAGCTCGGCCAGAGCCTGCGCCCGGGGCAGGCCCCGCGGGAGATAGTTGGTGGCCACCAGTTCGCGGTCGAGCGCAACCGCTTCGGTCAGTACCTCCTCGGCCAGGCGGGATATGCCGTCCAACCCGCCGACCCGCCTGCGCCTGAAGCGGGCGCCCCCGGCTGGGGGCCTGGCCAGCGGGGCGGAGAGCTGGCAGACGAACCGCAGGCGGCGGTGCAGGGCGGCAGCGACGCCCGGGCTCCACAGCCAGGTGACGGGGATGCTGCCGGCGGCTCTACCGGGCATGAGCCGGTTGGCACGCCGCAGCGAGGACGCGGCAAACGCTACGGCGCCGCCCATGAGCAGCACGGGCACGGTCAGTACGACGACGAGCAAGACGAGCCATTCGCCCACGGATCCAATGCTACGGCGGCAGGAGGCGGCGCGGGCCCACGGTCTTGCCGCCCCGGCCCTCTGGTTGGCTGCGTGCGCCCCGGGCCGGCCTGCTCAGCCCGCGCCCATGGACATCGGGACCGGGGCCGGCGGGCCGCCAAGCCGGGGCCGGTGGCCTGCCAGGACGGGGCCGGTGTTCACGGCCCGCTCAGGGGGCGCCGAGCTCCCACATGGCGTCGAGATCCTTGCGGCTGTAAGACTGGAAAGCGACCAGAGTGCGGGTGTCCGTCACCCCGTCGAGCAGGTGCAACCGGCCCGTGACGACCTCGGCCAGGTCCTCGATGCGCCTGACGCGCACGACGGCCACCACGTCAGCGTGGCCCGCCACCGAGTAGGCCTCGGCCACCCCTTCGACGGCGGCAACTTCGCCGGCCAGTGTCGCCACGCGTGCCGGCTCGGCGTCGATCAGAACGAACGCTGTAACCATCGCCACAACCGTACCGGGCGCGGCCGGTGGGCGCCCAGCCTGCCGGCGCCCGAGCACACGGCTGCGCTTGCGCTCGGCAGGGGGGCTGGCAGCCTGGTGTGGGGGTAGCGCCCACCTGGGTCGTCAAACTGCGTAGAGGTCGCCGTTGCTGCCTTGTGCCACCTGGATCGGCCGGAGGCCGACCGGCGCCGGGCCCTGGAGCACATCACCTGTCGCCGGCTGGAACTCCGACCCGTGGCAGGGGCAGATGATCAGGCCATTGCCTGAGCTGTAGGCCACGGTGCAACCGGCGTGAGGGCAGACGGCGTCGTAGGCAACGAACTTGCCCTCGCTCAGCTGGATCACTATGCCCGGGTCGCCCGAGGAAGGGTCGGTGAACAGGGCCGCCTGTCCGACAGGCACCTGCGTGGCCGAGCCGATCGGCTTACCGGGTGGCGTCGCGGCAGTCGGGGTGGCGCTGTTCGGTGCGCCCGCCGTGCCCGTACCGGCGGCGCCTGGGACCGTGGCGCCTGGGGCCGTGGTGGCTGGGGCCGTGGCGCCTGGGGCCGTGCCGCCTGGGGCCGTGCCGCCTGGGGCCGTGGTGGCGGGGGCCGACGCCGTGGCTACGCCGGCGCCACCTCCTGTGCCCCCCGTTGTGCCCGCGCCCCCCGTTGTGCCCGCGCCCAGTACGGCCGTCCTGCCAGGGCTCCCGGCAGCCCCGACCAACCGGCCGATGGCCGCGTCGACGCCCATGACGACCGCCCCCGCACCGGCCAGGGCCCCTGCGGTCCGGGCCAGGAGCTGGCGCCTTCCCATCTGGTAGGAGGTGCCGGTGTGGGCAACCCCGGTTGCTTGCCTCCGCTGGAGGCTGTACGGCGCGCCCGGCCCGGTGCCGTAGCGCAGTGTCGAGCCTCTCGCCGGTGCCGGCTCGGCAGCCCGGCGCCGCAGCAGTGGGTCGAGGGCGAGGACCTCACCGGGCCCGCCAAGCAGCAGTGGCGTGAAGGCGAAGAAGAACACGATGTCGGCACCCGTGTAGTACGGGTTGGCATGGAAGCTGACGGTCAGGAAGAGCCCGAAGGACAGCACCATGCCCCCGAGAGCGGCGAGCCTGGTTAACAGCCCCGCCAGCACGCCGAGGCCGATTGCGACCTCGCCCACGGCGATCAGCAGCCCCAGCAGCGTCGAGACTTTCAGCAGATGGCCGAGCAGGGCATGCAGTGGGCTGGTGCGGGCCGCTCCGACCATCTGGGAGAAGATCGAGATCGGGCTGGCCTGGTTGAAGAAGTTGGGGTTGGCGAGCTTCTGCAGCCCTGCGAAGACGAAGGTCATGCCCAGGAAAGCCCGCAGCGGCACGAGGGCACAGGCGCCGACAGCCCGCGCCGCACGTTGCCAGGGCGCGTCATCGGCCAGCGCCGTTCCGGCAGGCTGAGGAGCGGCGGGCACAGGCCCGGCGGGCGGGGGCGGCAGGTAGCCCGGGCTCCGTTGTGGCATCTTCCCATCCTTTCAAGTCTCGGG
>JAKACE010000398.1 GCA_021821705.1 Actinomycetes bacterium
GGCCTTTTTCGAGGCGCTCCAGCAGATCGCCAAGGACAAGGGCATCAGTGTCGACGTCCTCCTCGACGCGCTGGCAAACGCTCTCGTCGCTGCCTACAAGCGCATGCCGGGGGCGGCCGAGGAGGCCGTGGTGACGATCGAGCCGGACTCGGGCGACATCCGCGTTTACGGCCAAGAACTCGACGCCGACGGCAACGTGGTGCGTGAGTGGGACGATACCCCCAAGGACTTCGGCCGTATCGCCGCCCAGACCGCCAAGCAGGTGATCTTCCAACGCATCCGTGAAGCCGAGCGCGACCTCAAGTACGAGGAGTACGCAGGGCGCGAGGGTGACATCGTCACCGGCATCATCCAGCAGAGCGACAACCGCTACACGCTGCTCGACCTGGGCAAGGTGGAGGCGTTGTTGCCTCAGGCCGAGCAGGTGCCCTTCGAGCACTACGAGCACAATGCCAGGCTCAAGGCCTACATCGTCGAGGTGCGCAAGACGAGCAAGGGCCCTCAGATCGTCGTGTCGCGCACCCATCCCGGGCTCATAAAGCGCCTCTTCGAGCTCGAGGTGCCCGAGATAGCCAACGGCATCGTGGAGATCAAGGCGGCAGCCCGGGAGCCCGGTCACCGGACCAAGATCGCGGTCTGGTCCAACGACGGCAACGTCGACCCGGTCGGGGCATGCGTCGGAGCGCGCGGTGCCAGGGTCAGGATGGTGACCACGGAGCTGAGGGGTGAAAAGGTGGACATCGTCCCCTACTCCGACGATGCCCGCGAGTTCGTGATGAGGGCCCTGCAACCCGCCAAGGTCAAAGACGTCAGTCTGGACGAGGAGTCGGGCACCGCCACGGTCGTGGTCAACGACTACCAGCTCTCCCTCGCCATCGGCAAGGAGGGTCAGAACGCCCGCCTGGCCGCCCGCCTCACCGGCTGGCGTATCGACATAAAGAGCGAGAGCCAGCTTGCCGAGGAGGAGGCCTACGCCTCCGAGGAGTGGGCCGAGGGTGAGTGGGTGCAGAACGAAGCCGGAGAGATGGTCTGGCAGCCTGCCGGCGGTGGCGAGGCCCTCTCGGCCGAGCAGTGGCAGGCAGGGGCTGCCGACGACCAGGATGCCTGGGCACCCTCCCAAGAGGGGGGCGCCGAGGCGCCGGCCGGGGCGGGGGAGGCACCTGCGGCGCCAGCCGGTGGCCCGGGCACGGGCGAGCAGCCTGCCGACACTGCTGAGGGGGCGCTCTGAGCGAGCCGCCGTCGCGCACGTGTATCGGGTGTCGGGCCAAGGCTGGCACCGGTAAGCTGGTCAGGGTCGCGGTCAGCTCTGAGGGCGGGCTGGTCGTCGGCAGGCTTGCTCCCGGTAGAGGAGCGTGGTTGTGCCGGTCACCTGAGCACGAAGACGCTGCGAAACCGGACTGCCTGGCCAGCGCGCTCGAGCGCCGGGCGTTGTCCCGCGCGTTGCGGTGCAACGTGGACCAGGCCCAAGCGCAGGTGCTGCTCGCTTCACCGGGTGGACGTGCGAGTATAAGAGGGACCGAGGGCGGCCCGCCGAGGGGCACCGAGGCTTCAGAAAGGGAATAACGAGCAACTTGGCCAAGAAGATCCGGGTGTACGAGCTGGCACGCGAGCTCGGCCTGACCAACAAAGAAGGTCTCGAGCTGTGCCTGGCGATGGGGATCGGCGTGAAGAGCCATTCCTCGAGCGTCGAGGAAGCCCAGGCAGACCGCGTCCGGCGCAAGGCCGAGCGTGATGGCCTCAAGCGTGCGCACTCTCCGGCCGAGGAGGGCCCGTCCCTGCCAGCGCCGGCGCAGGTAGCGGCCGCCGCGCCACAACCTGCCGCAGCGACGCGACCGGGAGGCGATGCCGGCCACGCCCCGAGGCCGCTGGCCGTCGCCCGCACGACGCCTTCCGCTCCCCCAGGCATCACCGGGGTAGCACCCTCGGTCGTGCACGAGCACCGCAGGGAGGGCACAAGTGCCCCTCAGCCCGGGACAGTGGTCGCCGGCACCCAGCCCGGCCGGGCTCGCACCGGTGCCTTCGGGGAGGACAGCTCCTCCCACCGCGCCGGCCAGACCGCTGGCACGGGAGGGGCAGGGGCCTATCCCCAGGTACCGTCTCCCGGCGCCCATCAGCGGCCGGCGGAGCCGAGGTCCTCACAGGCACCCGCCGCCCACCAGCGGCCGGCGGAGCCGCGGCAGTCGCAGGTGAACGCCGCCGGGACCAGGCCGGCGGGGGCCCCTCCAGGGGTCCGCGCTGCATCCAGTGCCCCGACGCGCCCCCACTCCGACCACGAGACGGGCCGCCCGGCCGCCCGGGGGGCGGCTCCCGCCCAGGGAGCGCACCCCGGTGGCGCCAGTCCCCAGGCCAGGCAGGGCCAGCCTCCGGCGCAGGACGCCGGTGCAGGCGGCCAGGCACCCGGTCGCGGCGCCTTGTCCCCGATGACGGGCAAGCCCATCCCCCCACCCCCCGGCTTTCGCCGCCCGCTGTCCCCGCTCACCGGAAAGCCCATTCCGCCCCCGGCCCGGGGGCCGGCAGGAGGCGAGGCAGGCCGCGGACCGGGCCAGTACGGCCAGGGTCGGCCACCGGGGCCTGGTGCCCGTCCATACCCCCAGCGCAGCGGGCCCGGCGGCCCGATGTCCCGAGGTGGAGGCATGGGCGGTGGGCCGCGCCCGGGTGGAGCCCCTGGCGGCCAGCGCTCGGGTGCACCCGGTGCCGGTGGTGGTGCCGGCCGCCCTGGTGGCGGTCCGGGCATGCGGCCCGGTGGGCCGCGGCCCATGGGAGCACGAGGAGCGCCGGGCACGCGTGGTCCTGACGCCACGTACCGTCCCGCCCCGGGCGGGGCCGGCGGTTTCCGTGGTGCCCCTGGTGCCGGCCTGCCGCCACGCGGTGGCGGGCGCCCCGGCGGTGGCCCGGGTGGCCCCGGCGGACGGGGACGTCCGAGCGGTAGGCGGTCGCGCAGCCGTCGGGCGAGCCGCGAGGAGCTCGAGGCGCAAGCGCCGACCACCTATATCCCGTCGCACGCGCCGGTGCCCGAGGGTGAGGTCATCGTCGAGCGCGGCTCGACGGCCCAGGACCTGGCCCCCAGGCTCAACCGCAGCGCTGCCGACGTGGTGCGCTTCCTGTTCAGCCAGGGCGAGATGGTCACGGCCACCATGTCGCTGAGCGACGACATGATCGAGCTGTTCGCAGCCGAGATCGGCGCCAACGTTCGCCTGGTGGAACCGGGAGAGCAGAAGGAGGCGGAGCTCCAGGCCCGCTAC